>DATMKO010000001.1:0-4011 GCA_035571175.1 Steroidobacteraceae bacterium
GCCATCGAGAATTTTCCGCCCACGGGTCTGCGCATGCCTCGAGCCTTCATTCGTGCATTGGCGCTGATCAAGCATTCCGCCGCAGGCGCGAACGCCGAGCTCGGCGAGCTGCCGCAAGCGGTAGGCGCCGCCATTCAGGAAGCATCGCTCGAAGTGGCCGCCGGCAACTGCGATGACGAGTTTCCGGTGGACGTTTTCCAAACCGGGTCCGGCACCAGCAGCAACATGAATGCCAACGAGGTGATCGCGACGCTCGCATCGCGCATCCTGGGATCCAAGGTGCATCCCAACGATGAAGTGAACATGAGCCAAAGCAGCAACGATGTGATTCCGACAGCCATCCACGTCGCGGCGGCCTTGATGCTCGATGAGCAGCTGCGGCCGGCCTTAAGAAGGCTGCGCGAGGTTCTTCGGGATCGCGCCACCGAACTCGCCGACGTCGTCAAAACCGGCCGTACCCATCTCATGGACGCGATGCCGATCACGCTGGGACAGGAACTGAGCGCTTGGCACTCGCAGATCGTCGCGGCCGAAGCGCGTTTCGCCGAAGTTACGCAGCGGCTGCTGGCGTTGGCGCAGGGCGGTACCGCAGTCGGCACGGGCATCAATGCCAGGGCGCAGTTCGGCGCAGTGTTTGCGCGCCATCTGGCGCAGCGCACCGGGCTTGCGTTTCGCCCCAGCGATAATTTTTTCGCGGCGCTTTCGAGCCAGGATACGGCCGTCGAACTGTCCGGGCAGCTCAAGGTACTTGGCGTCAGCCTCATGAAAATCGCGAATGATTTGCGCTGGATGAACAGCGGGCCGCTGGCGGGGCTCGCGGAAATCGCGCTTCCGGCGCTGCAGCCGGGCAGCAGCATCATGCCCGGCAAGGTCAATCCCGTGGTACCTGAATCCGTGACCATGATTGCCGCCCAGGTGATCGGCAACGATGTCACCGTCACCATCGCGGGGCAGTCGGGAAATTTTCAGCTCAATGTCATGCTGCCGGTGATCGCCTACAATTTGCTGCAGAGTTTGCAGCTGCTGGGCATCGCGTGCGGCAATTTGGCGGACAACGCGCTGGCCGGATTCACGGTGAACCGCGAGCGGCTGAATGCAGCGCTGGCGCGCAACCCGATCCTGGTCACCGCCTTGAATCCGCTCATTGGCTACGAAAAGGGCGCGGCGATCGCCAAAAAAGCTTATGCGGAAGGACGGCCGATCCTGGATGTCGCTGCCGAAATGACCGGCATGAAGTTGGATGAACTGCGCGCGCTGCTCGATCCCAAAGCGCTCACCGAGGGCGGGATCCACGGTGAGAAGTCATAAGCAAAGATGGATCCTCTGTACTCCAAATCGCACATCCGCGAAGCCCTCGATCCTGCGCCATCCACGCCGCAGGAGGACATGCATTGGCTGGTCGGGGCCTCTCCCGAGGTGGTAGCGCGGATGCGCGCCAGCTTGCCGGCGCGGCGCACGCCGGCGGCGGTGCTCGTGCCTCTGGTGGAACACGATAGCGGCATGACGGTGTTGTTGACCCAGCGCGCCGCGACATTGAAAGATCATGCCGGCCAGATCAGCTTCCCCGGCGGACGCATCGAGCCGAGCGACGCCGACGCATGGCACGCGGCGCTGCGCGAAGCGCACGAAGAGATTGGCCTGCTGCCCAGCCTGGTGGAATTTGCCGGATACTTGCCCGACCACGTCGTGATCTCGGGCTTTCGCGTCACACCCGTGGTCGGTTTCGTCAAACCCGAATACCAGCTGCGTATCGCCACGGCCGAAGTGCACGATGTATTCGAAGTGCCGCTGGCCTATATCCTGGACGCGGCCAATCACAAGACGCGTCAGCGCCAGATCGGCGAATTGACGATCGATATTCACGACATCCCGTACGGCGACCGCAATATCTGGGGAGCGACAGCCGGCATGTTGATGACCTTCCGGCGGCGGCTGCAAGCGCGCACGGCAATCGCGCCGTGACCAGCCGCCTGCAGGAATTGCTGGCAATCATGGCGCGCCTGCGCGCTGCCGACGGCTGCCCATGGGATAGGCAACAAACCTTTGCCAGCATTGCGCCCTATACCATCGAGGAAGCGTACGAGGTTGCGGACGCCGTGCAGCGCGGCGACATGCCACACCTCAGGGATGAACTCGGCGATCTTCTGTTTCAAGTGGTATTTCATTCGCAGATGGCGAGCGAAGCCGGGCAATTCGATTTCGAGGCGGTGGCCGGATCGATCTGCGAGAAACTACGGCGCCGCCATCCGCATGTATTCGGCGATCACCCTCAATTGAGCGCCGCGGAACAAAGCCTCGCCTGGGAAGAGATCAAGGCGCGCGAGCGCGGTACAGCGGACCCATCGGCGATGCAGGGTGTGCCGGACGCGCTGCCGGCGCTGATGCGCGCCGACAAGCTGAGCAAACGGGCGGCGCGAGTCGGCTTTGATTTCGAGTTCGCGAGCCAGAGCGCCGACAAAGTGGCCGAAGAATTGGCGGAGGTGCGCGACGCCGCGGCGCAAAATCCGACCGCGGCGGACGGCGAGGCCGCAGCTGCAATATTCGAAGAAGTGGGCGATCTCTTGTTCGCGGCGGCGAATCTGGCGCGCAAACTCGATGTCGACGCGGAAGCGGCGCTGCGCGCGGCCAATGCGAAATTCGAACGGCGGTTTCGCCGCATGGAGCGCCTCGCCATCGAGCGCGGCGAAATATTCGCGGAGCTGAACCTGGCCGCTCAAGAAAGTCTCTGGCTATCCGTCAAGCGTGGCGAGTGAGCAAATCGACGGCGCGGGTGCAGCACGGCGCGCCGCGCCGCAGCTGATCTTCAAGCACGATCCCGACCTGCCGATTTCGGCGCGCCGCGAGGCCATCCTGCAAGCGCTGCACAGCAATCAAGTGCTCATCGTCGCCGGCGATACCGGCTCCGGCAAGAGCACACAGCTGCCGCAGTACTGCCTCGAACTGGGCCGCGGCAGCACCGGGCTGATTGCCCACACTCAGCCGCGAAGAATTGCCGCGCGGGCCTTGGCGGCTCGTATCGCCGAAGAATTGGGGCAAAGCGTCGGCCGCAGCGTGGGATTCCGGGTCCGCTTTGCAGATCAAGTGTCCGACGCCACGCGCTTGGTGCTCATGACCGATGGACTGCTGCTGGCGGAACTCGCTGGCGATCCTAAGCTGCGTCGCTACGACACCATCATCGTCGACGAGGCACACGAGCGCACGCTGAACGTGGATCTTCTGTTGGGGGTGCTGAAACGGCTGTTGCCGCGCCGTCCCGATCTCAAAGTCATCGTCACCTCGGCAACGCTGGATGTCGAGCGGATGGCGCAATTTTTTGGCGGGGCGCCGGTCATCACGGTCAGCGGCCGCAGCCATCCCATCGAAGTGCGCTACCGGGAAATACCGGACGAGGCGGGCGATCCTGATCTGCCGCAGGCGGTCCTCGAAGCCTGCCAGGAAATCGCGAGCGAACCCGGTGAAATCGGCAGCGGCGACATCTTGGTCTTTCTTCCCGGCGAACGCGAGATCCGCGATGTCGGCGAACTGCTGGAACGGGAATTCGATGCGCGCGCCGACATCTTGAGTTTGTACTCACGATTGTCGTGGGAGCAGCAAAGCAGGATATTTGAACGCGGTTCGCGCCGGCGGATCGTGCTGTCCACTAATGTCGCCGAAACCTCGATCACCGTGCCTGGCATTCGCGCCGTCATCGACTCAGGCCTCGCCCGCGTCAGCCGCTACAGTGTGCGCAACCGGCTGCAGCGCCTGCCCATTGAGCCGGTGTCGCGAGCCAGCGCGGAGCAGCGCAAGGGCCGCTGCGGGCGCCTGGCTGCGGGGCTGTGTCTGCGGCTGTATACGGCCGAGGATTTCGCTGCGCGTGCGCCATTTACTGAACCTGAAGTGCTGCGCACCAACCTCGCGGCGCTGCTGCTGCGATTGGCCGCCGATGGATTGGGCGATGCGGAAAGTTTTCCATTCATCGACCCGCCCGATTCGCGCGCGCTCAATGACGGCTACCGACTGCTGCAGGAG
>DATMKO010000002.1:0-2146 GCA_035571175.1 Steroidobacteraceae bacterium
GCGCGATCGCAAGATTCTGCCAGCAGGATGGCGCGGCCATCGCCGAGCTGCGGCACGAAGTGCCCGAACTGATGTCCGGCGTAGGCCATGGCGATGGGCACCATGCCTGCCGGCACGGCGTTGCCGGAAAACAATTCCACCACAGCGGCGGCATTGAGATCGGCCAGATCCGGATCCAATTCGCCCGCAAGCTCGCGATTGAATCTGATCACTCGCGGCTCCCGGACCGGTGTGGGGTCAAGCTTCGCAAAGAAACGCGGCGGCAGGTTCGCGTAGCTGCTGGGATTCATGATTTGCCCAGCGCCGCAAGTTTCGCGCCGGTTCGGGAGGCACCGCGCGTCGCCAGCCACGAGCCGAGCAGAATCAGCACGAAGGCGAGAAACCCGCCGACACCGAGATGCTCATGCAGCACCACGACACCCAGCAGCGTCGAGACCACCGGGTTGATGTAAGTGATCACCGTTGCGCGCGACGCCCCGGCGTTCTGCACCAGATAGAACATCAACAGCATCGCTATCGCCGTGCACACGGTACTCAATACCGCGATCGACACCACGGCCCGCGTGGACGGCAGGCTCGCCGGGATTTCAAGTGCCGCGGGAAGCGCCAATATGAGGCTTGCCACCAGCAAACTGGCGGCGAGCGGGCCGATTGACTCAACGCCCTGCAGTTGCCGCTGGATGATCAAGGGTCCGATTGCATATCCAAGAGTTGCCAGCAGCATGCAGGCAACACCGACCCAGCCCAGCGGCCAGGAAATGGGCCCGGTCCCAAGCAGCGCCGCCACCCCCACAAAGCCGAGTCCGAGTCCAATGATCCGCGGGCCGCCCAATGTTTCGTTGACCCCGAAGAAGCGCTGCATCAGCGCGACGGACAGCGGCACCATGGCGATCAGGATGCCCGTGACCGAGGAACTGATCCAACGCTCGCCGAAGGAGATGGCCGTGAACGGGATGGCGAACTCCGCCAAAGCAAATGCGCAGATTGCCGCTTTGTGTTTGCTCAAGCCTCGCAGCGCACCACGCCGCCACGCGATCGGCACCAGAATTGCGGCGGCAATCGCCACGCGGCTGAACGCGATGAGCAGCGGCGACACTTCCTGCACCGCTATCTTGATGAAAAAATAGGGCACCCCCCAGATGATGCCGAGCGCCACAAAGGCCATCCAAGCTCGCCAGCTCACTCGATCACTCCGGGATTGATACGCATTATGACGCATGCTAGCAGGGATCGCCGCACGTCAGGATTTTCCTACACAAAGTTCGGCGATAAAACGCCGCGTATGCAGCGCACGTCAACCAGACAACGCACGCTGCGTTGCTGATAATCAAGGCCGCAGGGCAGGAGCGGCTGAAGGAGACCGCCGAGGAGCGATGACGATGCCTTTCTTTAACAACGAAGAACTATCGATTCACTACTTGGTACGCGGGCGCGGTGAGCCGTTACTGCTCATTCATGGACTCGGTTGCACTGGAGCCGATTGGGCCTTTCAAGTAGCCGCGCTCGAGCGGCGATTTCGACTGATTGTTCCCGATCTCCCGGGCAGCGGACACAGCTCACCGCCGCACGACGAATACACCATCGCAGGATTCGCCGCCGCATTATGGAAACTGATGGATCATCTGCAGATAGCCGGGCCAAACATTGTTGGCTTCTCATTGGGGGGCGCCGTCGCACTCGAAATGGCGGCGCAACGGCCGTCGAGCGTGCCGCGGATCGGACTCATCAATAGCCTCGCGAGCTATCGGCCCGTCGACATGCGCAAATGGCTCGAGACTTACGTGTCGGCCACACTGGTGCGGCTACTGGGCATGCCGCGCGCTGCATGCTTGGCGGCGGCCCGCTTGTTTCCGGAGCCGTGGCAGCGCGCCATGCGTGAACATGCGGCGCGTGCACTTGGCGCCGTGTCCGCCGCCGCCTACCTTGGGACCGGCTTTGCTTTGGCGCGCTGGGCGATGCTCGATCGGCTCGATCAAGTGAAGAGCCGTATCTTGATGATCGCGGCAGAGAAGGACTTCACGCCACTGGCGGAAAAACTCGCGCTGGCCAAAAAACTCAATGCCGACATGGTGGTGGTGCGCGGCTCGCGCCACGGGACACCTTTCGATTCCGTCGAGGTAACCAACGCCAGCTTGCTCGCGCTGCT
>DATMKO010000003.1:0-2649 GCA_035571175.1 Steroidobacteraceae bacterium
TGATGAATCGATTAACTTCCTTGCTGGCCGAAAGGCCGTGGCTGCTGGCGGATGGCGCCATCGGCAGCAACCTGTTCGAACGCGGTCTGCAGTCGGGCGATGCGCCCGAGCTGTGGAATTGCGATCATCCCGAGCGGGTTGTGCATTTGCACCGCGCCTTCGTGGAGGCGGGGGCCGACATCCTTCTGACGAACAGCTTCGGCGGCACCCGGTATCGATTGAAGCTTCACCAGGCGGAGAAAAGAGTGGCGGTGCTGAACGAGCAGGCCGCCCATCTTGCGCGCGGCGAAGCCGATCGAGCGGGGCGCCCCGTCCTGGTTGCCGGAAGCATGGGACCGACCGGCGAGATACTCGAACCCTTGGGACCCTTGAGTATTGAGGCGGCACGCGACGCCTTTGCGGAACAAGCCGCAGCGCTGGCGCGAGGCGGCGCGGACCTGCTATGGATCGAAACCATGTCGTCCATCGAAGAGACCGAAGCGGCGATCGCGGGAGCAGGCATCGCGGGACTGCCGGTGGTCGCCACATTGAGTTTCGATACCAATGGCCGGACGATGATGGGCGTTGCACCGTCGGAACTCGCCGCCCTGCACCGCAGGCACCACCTGGCCGCATGCGGCAGCAATTGCGGCACCGGCCCCGCCGAGTTGGTCGCTTGCATCGTGAATCTCGCCACGGCATCCGACCCTTCCGCCATCTTGATTGCCAAAGCGAACTGCGGCATTCCGCAGTTTGTCAACGGCGCGATCCAATTCGACGGCACGCCCGAGTTGATGGCGCGATATGCGTGTCTTGCGCTGGATTCGGGGGCGCGGATAATCGGCGGCTGCTGCGGAACCACGCCGCAGCACTTGCGCACCATGCGTGTGGCGCTCGAATCCCATGTGCGGGAAGCGAAACCGGATCTCGCCGCCATTGAAATGAAGCTCGGCGCCATTTCAACCGGCGCAACCGCGCAATTGCGGGGCGAAATGAGCCGCGAGGCCGGTGCTGCCCGGGGCGCGACCGGCAAACGCACCATCAGCCGCCGCGGTACGCGGCAGCAGAATTCATAAGCCAGGCGTACGCCATGAGCTTGCGCTCGTGGCGCGACCGGCCGCGCCGATCATGGATACTTATTTTCGACGACGTCGCGGATGAGATGCGTGTCGTAAACCAGCACGATGGAGGCGATGTGTCCCGTGTCCGGATCGAAGTTGAACACATCGGCGCACTCAAATGACACCTTGGAGCCGTCCTTCAATTGCCAGTCGTACAAATAATAGGCGACCGCGCGCGTGTGCCCTTCGGCGCTCACCAGCACGTCGTGCACGGTGAGTTCCGTACTGCGAGACGCAGCGGTGACTTTGTGGACGTATTCACGCACCGGAATCCGGCCGAGGAACGGCGATTGAACCCAGCCACCGGCGATGAATAGCGCTGCCGCTTTGTCAGCATCGCCCGCTTCAAGGGCCTTGAGATACTTGCGCACAGCTCGCTGCATATGCCTCTCCGGTTCGATATTGCCCCCATCCATGCTACTCGGACGCCGCCGGGAGGCAAAGAATCCGCTATTGTTCCGCTGCGACGACGCGTCGCTTGAACCTTAGGATATCGATGAGTTCGATCATTTCGGCGGCGCAAGCCATCCCGGCCACCGCGGCACGGGATCTCTGGCTCGGGCTCGACACCGGCGGCACGTATACGGACGCGGTGCTTCTTGCCGACGGCCGCGAGGTCGTCGCCAGCGCCAAATCGCTCACCACACCCTGGAATCTTGCGATCGGAATCGGCCGAGCGCTCCGAGCGGTGCTCGATCTGCTTCCCAAAGGCAGCAGCCGCACGAATATCACACTGGTATCAATGTCGACGACGCTCGCCACGAATGCCGTCGTCGAGAACCGCTTCAGCCCGGTGTGCACGCTGGTGATCGGCTTTGATGATGCCATGGTCGAGCGTTCCCTGCTGCTTCGGCACGGTGGCGGGGATATCGTGATACGCGTGCCGGGCGGGCACAGCGCCACCGGCGATGAATCGGCGCCGCTGGACGAAGCGGCCATAACGCGAGCAGTCATCGAGCACGCCGAGCGGGTCGAGGCATTCGCAGTCGCCGCCAATTTTTCCGTGCGTAATCCGGC
Source organism: Steroidobacteraceae bacterium (assembly GCA_035571175.1). GTDB lineage: Bacteria > Pseudomonadota > Gammaproteobacteria > Steroidobacterales > Steroidobacteraceae > Bog-1198. Next base: position 2,118 of record DATMKO010000003.1, read on the forward strand.
GCATGAATTGCGGGCGCGCAAGCTGATTCGCGCGCTCTCGCCCAAACCGGTCACCTGCGCGCACGAATTGAGTTCCAAGCTGGATGCGCCGCGGCGGGCGCTGACCGCCGCATTGAATGCGCGCCTGACGCCGCAGATACGGCGCCTGATCGAGGCGCTGACGCAGGTGCTTGCGGACCAAGCCGTCCATGCGCCGCTGATGATCGTAAAAGGAGATGGCTCGCTGATGAAGGCCGAGATTGCGATCGAGTATCCGGTCGAGACCATACTGTCGGGTCCGGCGGCAAGCGTGGTGGGCGCGGGACATCTCACGGGGCTCGCCAACTTCGTGGTTGCGGACATGGGCGGCACCACCACCGACATCGCGGTGGTGACAGGCGGTCGCCCGGCGATCAGCGACCAAGGCGCTTTGGTCGGCTCGTGGCGGACGATGGTGGAGGCGGTCGACGTGCGCACCAGCGGTCTGGGCGGCGACAGCGAGACCCGCTTCGACAGACAGTTTCGGCTTCGAGTCGGTCCGCGCAAGGTGATG
>DATMKO010000004.1:0-4878 GCA_035571175.1 Steroidobacteraceae bacterium
GAGGAGGGGGTGTACGCCGGCACGCGCGGCCTACATTTCCACATTTTCCCGGGTTCACCGCTGGTCCGCCGCCGACCGCGATGGCTCATGGCTGCGAATATCGTCGAAACCTCGCGGGTATTCGCGCGCCGCGTCGCGGAAATCGAGCCGACGTGGGTCGAGGCCGCGGCGGCGCATCTGCTCAAGCGCGAGTATCTGGAGCCTGATTGGGCTGAGGAGCGCGAGGAGGTGGTCGCCCGCGAGCGCGTCAGTTTGCTGGGTCTGGTATTGAGCGCCAACCGGATGGTGAATTTTGGACCGATCGCGCCGGAGGAGTCGCGCGGCATCTTTGCGCGCGAGGCCTTGGTCTATCAGCGTTTGCAGCGCCGGCCGGATTGGCTGCTGGAGAACGACGCCGCGGTGCGCGCGGCAGTCAAGATGGAAGAACGCCTGCGAACACGCGATCTTGTGCAGAACGCGGAGGTGTTCATCGAGTTCTACGACCGTGTGTTGCCGCGCCAGGTATCGAGCGGCGCGACGTTGGAAAACTTCAGCAGGCATTTGTCGCCGGCGCAGCGCGCGGCGCTCAAGCTGGGGCCAGAGCAGATTTTTGCGCGCCTTCCGGCACCCGAACAGCTCGCTAAATTTCCGGAAAGCACGCAGGTGGATGCCTGGTCCATGCCTGTCGAATATCGCTTCGCTCCCGGTGAGCAGCAGGACGGTGCCACCCTGAATGTGCCGCTGCTGGCGTTGCCCGGGCTGACGCGTGCGGCGGTGGATGCCGCGATTCCGGGCTTGGCCGCGCCGCGCATCGAGGCGCTGTTGCGCTCGCTGCCAAAACCAGCGCGCCGCAGCTTGATTCCAATCGCCGAAGCAGCGGCGAGCTTTTTGGCGGAGGCGGGAGCGGCAGCGAACGCGGAGCAGCTTCATACGTGGCTCAAGGAGCGACGCGGTGTTCCGGACGCTTTGATCCGATTCGACCTTGCGGCGATTCCTGCGCATTTAACCGTACAGCTGACCGTGACCATCAACGGCAAGGAAATCGCGAGGGGCGCAAACCTGGCCGATTTGCGCCGCCGCTGCGCGCTCGCGGCCCGCGCAGAGCTGGCGCGCCGTGCCCGCGAGGCGAATGCTGCGCTTGGGGTATGGCAGCGCTTCGAAGTCGAGCTGCTGCCGGAGGCGGAGCCGCTGAGTGTGGAACAGGGGACGCTTGCCGTGTATCCCACCGTGCAGCGCGTGGGTCAGCGGCTCGAGTTGCAATACGAGTGGTCCGCCCCCGAGGCACAGCGTGCCTGGCGGGATGGCTCAGTGCGTCTGGCGCGCGCAATGCTGGAGCGCCAGGCGCGCGATCTTGGCAAGATCATCGCGAATTCGGTTGCATTCGTGCTGAGCGCAAGTCCCTATCTAAGCAGCGCTGAATTGGTCGATACCCTGCTGCAGCTGGCGTTTCGCATGGCCTGTTTCGGCGCGGATGAGGCGCCTCACACGCGCGCCGACTTCGAGCTCAAGGTTGACCGGGGTCGAGAACGCGTCTACCAGGACCTCGAGCAAATGATCGAGGTGGCCGCGGGCTGGTTCACGGAGGCCAGCGCGCTACGCCTGCAGTTGCCCGATGAGCGCAACCGGGCGCTTCAGGAAAGCGCCGCGGAAACGCGCGGCCATTTGCTGCAAATATTGAATGCCCGAGTTCTACAAACGGCGTCGCAGGACTGGTTGCGCCAAATACCTCGCTATCTGAAAGCGGAGCAGCGCCGATGGCAGCGCAACGCAGTCCGCGGCGGCGAGCCGGCGTCGATACTGCGCGAGCTTCGCCACTGGTCGATGCGATTGCAGGATCTGGAAAAGCAGCTCGATGCGGAGCTGCGCTTCATCCCGCTGCTCGATGAGTTGCGATTTTGGATCGAGGAATACCGCGTATCGCTCTATGCGCAGGAATTGAAGACGCTCGGTCCGATTTCTGCGGCGCGCCTTCAGCTGCGCGCCGCTGAGATCGACGCCTGGCTCGACCGCTAGGCTAGACGTTGAAGCGAATCCCTTGCGCCAACGCCACCTGTGCGCTCCAGTTGATCGTGTTCGTCTGGCGGCGCATGTACGCCTTCCAGGAATCGGAACCCGCCTCGCGCCCACCGCCCGTGTCCTTCTCGCCGCCGAACGCGCCGCCGATTTCGGCTCCGGAAGTGCCCAAGTTGACGTTGGCAATGCCGCAATCGCTGCCCTCGGCGGACAGGAAGCGTTCCGCCGCCTGCAGACTGTCGGAAAATATCGCGGACGACAGCCCGTAGGGCACCGAGTTTTGCAGTGCGATCGCCTCATCGAGGCTGTCAAAGGTCAACAGATACAGGATGGGTGCGAAAGTTTCCGTGCCTACCACCGGCATGTCGGCGTGCGCTCGAATGATCGTCGGTTCCACGAAGTTGCCCGGCCGCTCAAGGACCTTGCCGCCGCAGAGCAGTTGCCCGCCCTGCGCCGCCGCGGCCGCGATGGCCGCCGAATAGCGCGCCACCGCTCCGGCATCGATCAGTGGTCCCATGAGCGTATCCGTTTTCAGAGGATCGCCAATGCGCACCTGGCCGTATGCGGCAATCAGTCGCCGTTCCAGTTCGGCTGCACATGAGCGATGAACCAGTACGCGGCGCGTGCTGGTACAGCGTTGACCGGCGGTTCCCACGGCGCCGAAAACGATCGCGGGCACCGCCAGATCCAGATCGGCATTGGCGTCGACGATGATGGCATTGTTGCCGCCCAACTCGAGCAGCGACTTGCCCAATCGCTCGGCGACCCGTACGCCGATCTGGCGTCCCACCGGCGTCGAGCCGGTAAACGAAACCAGGGCGACACGGCGGTCATCGACGAATCGGCCGGCGAGCTGTGTGCCCGAGTCGATGAAGATCTGAAAAATCGCGGGAAGCGCGTGCCGTTCCATCACGCGGTTGCAAATATGCTGCACGGCGAGTGCGCACAGCGCGGTCTTTGGCGATGGTTTCCAAACAGTGGCATTGCCGGTTATCGCGGCGAGGAATGCATTCCACGACCACACCGCCACCGGAAAATTAAACGCTGAAATCACGCCAATCACGCCGAGCGGATGCCATTGTTCGTACATGCGGTGCTGCGGGCGTTCCGAGTGCATGGTGTTGCCGTACAGCATGCGTGACTGGCCCACCGCGAAATCGGCAATATCGATCATTTCTTGCACTTCGCCATCGCCTTCGGCTTTGATTTTGCCGTTTTCCAGGGACACCAAGCTGCCCAGTGCGTCTTTGTAGCTGCGCAATTCCTCGCCAATGAGGCGTACCGCTTCGCCGCGCTTCGGCGCCGGCACTCGCCGCCACGCGTGTGCGGCGGACACCGCGGCGGCCATGACCCGTTCGTAGTCATCGGGCGTGGCTGCTTGCACCTGCGCCAGCTGGCCGCCAGTCGCGGGATTGATGCAATCGATCGACGGACCGCGAGACTGCGTGCTCCAACCGTGACTTCCGGACCATACCCCGGGGTTCATTTCGCGTAGTCCCAGGATCTCCAGGGGATTCGTGTCGTGCTTCAGATTCATGATTTTCCAACGCTCATGTGAGGGGGCCGCATTTTGACTTGGAGGCGTCTACAACGCTAGCATCCATCGATGTCCACCGCTCCCGCCTTGACGAACTGGCATCCGGCCAGTTGGCACAGTCGTCCCGCCGCCCAGCAGCCGAAATACGCCGATTTGATGGCCTTGGAGCGCACCGTCGCCGCCTTGAGCCGGCTGCCGCCGCTGGTCGTCTCCTGGGAAATAGAGGCGCTGCGGGCCAAGCTCGCCCAGGCTCAGCGCGGCGAGCAGTTCCTCCTGCAGGGCGGCGATTGCGCCGAAAGCTTCGCGGATTGCGAATCGGACAACATCGCCAGGCGTTTGAAGATTCTTTTGCAGATGAGCCTGGTGCTGCTGCAGGGTTTGAAGAAACCCATCATTCGTGTTGGCCGGTTCGCCGGGCAGTACGCCAAACCCCGTTCGGCGGACACGGAAACTCGCGACGGCCTGACTCTGCCGTCCTATCGCGGCGATAATGTCAATCGTCCCGGCTTCACGGCTGCAGAGCGCGAGCCGGATCCTGCGCTGCTGCTGCGCGGCTACGAGCGCGCGTCGCTGACCTTGAATTTCGTGCGCGCGCTGATCGACGGCGGGTTTGCCGATCTGCATCACCCGGAATACTGGGACCTGGGATTTTTCCGCCACGCGCCGCTGCGCGATGCCTACCAAAAGATCGTCGATTCGATTGCCGAGTCGATGGATTTCTTCGAATCCATGAGCGGGCAGCGCGTGCACGCCGCGACGCGCGTGGACTTCTACACCAGTCATGAGGGCCTGCACCTCTTGTCCGAGCAGGCGCAGACGCGCTACATCGAGCGCCAGAAGCGCTGGTACAACTTGTCGACCCATATGCCGTGGATAGGGATGCGCACCGCCAATCTCGACGGCGCGCATGTTGAATACTTTCGCGGCATCTCGAATCCCATCGGGGTGAAAGTGGGCGCTGCCATGAGTCCGGAATGGCTGCAGCAATTGATTCAAGTATTGAACCCGCAGAACCAGCCGGGCCGCCTGACATTCATCCATCGGTTTGGCATCAAAGATGTCGAACAGCGGCTGCCCGACATGATTCGAGCCGTACGCGCCACGGGTTCGCCGGTGTTGTGGGTTTGTGATCCGATGCACGGCAATACCGAGACCACGACTGCAGGCGTAAAGACACGGCGTTTCGACAATATCCTGGGTGAAGTCGAAGCGGCGTTTCGAATCCATGAGGAACAGGGTTCGATGCTCGGCGGCGTCCACATAGAACTCACCGGCGATGATGTCACCGAGTGCATAGGCGGAGCGCGCGGATTGAACGAGGCGGATCTGGCTCGTGCCTATACGTCGCT
>DATMKO010000005.1:0-9872 GCA_035571175.1 Steroidobacteraceae bacterium
GGCACCAAAATGGTGTGTTTGGGCAACATCGCGCAGATTGACACGCCCTACCTGACGGAAACTACCTCGGGCCTCACCTATGTGGTAAACCGCTTTCACGGCTGGACCTTTTCGGGGCATATTACGCTGGTGCGCGGCGAACGCTCCCGCCTGGCCGATTATGCTTCCGAAGTTCTTTGATTTTGCGGCGGTTTTGAGCGAACTTTGGAATCCGGCTGCGTTCCAACCCGCTTAAGGAAGCTTGAATGTCAGTGCTCAAATCCATGTTTGCCATGCTGGCGGCCGCTGCGGTCAGCGCGAGCGTGGGCGTGGGCTACGCAGCCGGCACGGCACCCGGCGGCGAGCAGGATCTGCCCGACCTCGGCAGTCCGGCCAATGCGGCGGTCTCGATCGAGGAGGAGTACCGCGCGGGCTTAGGATATGTCAACGAGATTCGCAACGCCGGCCTGATTCTCGCCGATCCTGAATCCAGTCAATACGCCCAGGAAATCGGCCACAGCCTCTCGAGCCATGCCGAGGAGGGCCAGCATCAGTTCTATTACATGGTGCTGCGCGATCCTGTGGTCAATGCCGCAGCCATACCCGGCGGCTTCGTGCTCATCAACAGCGGTTTGATACTGGCAACGCGCAACGAAAACGAACTCGCCGGCGTGCTGGCCCACGAAACCGCGCACGTGACTCAGCGGCATATCGTCCGCCAGATTCTCGACCAAAGTCATGCCGGCCTGATGACCACGGCTGCGATGCTGGCGGCGATACTGATTGGCGCCACCGCCGGTCGCGGCTCCCCTGATGCAATCGAGGCTGGAATCCTGGGCGCTCAGGGCGCTGCAATTCAGCATCAGATCAACTACACCCGCGCCAGCGAATTCGAGGCCGACCGCATCGGCATCAGCACCATGGCGAGCGCCGGCTACGATCCATTGGGCATGGCCAGCTTCTTCGACTACATGGGTCATGAGGGCCCGGAGCCGAGCCGCATCAACGCGGTGCAGTTCTTGATCGATCACCCGATTTTCTCGGACCGCGTCGCTGAGGCGCGCAATCGGGCGGATCAGATCGGCCGGCAGCGGCATGAGGATTCACTGAGCTACCGGCTGATCCGCGAGCGCTTGCGCTCAGTGGCGGGCAATCCGCAAGTCGCGCTCGACTACTATCGCAGCTTGATCAAAAACGGCGGCGGCAAGAGCGTCGAGGAGCGCTACGGCAAAGCAGTGGCGGAAATTTCCACGCGAAATCCCGCCGCCGCGATTCCGGAGCTCGAGGCGCTGCTGCGCGAATATCCGAAGGTGACGCAGTTTTACGGCGCGCTCGGCCAAGCCTATATGGGCAATAACCAGCTGAAGGAATCGCAGGCGGTGCTGGATCGAGGGGTGGATTTGTTCCCGCGCAATGTGCCCATCACGATTCGACTGGCGGAGACGCTGATGCATGCCGGCGACAACAGGCGCGCGCATGTCGTGTTATTGGATCTGTTCAATAATGTCGAGCCAACGCCGGATCAGACCCGCCTCATCGCCAAGGCGGCGAATCAGGCAGGGGATTTTGCAGACTCCTACAGCTACATGGCGGAATTTTATTTCATGACCGGCGATCTGCAGAGAGGCGCCGGTCAATTGCAATTGGCCCTGGCTCAGCCCGCACTCGACCCGATTCAGCGCGCGCGCTTGAGCGCTCGCCTTGAAGAAGTGCGTGCGGCCATGCCCAAAAACCGCAATAACACGGTGGCCGACGGCAATGGCAACGGCCGCCAGTGACTCGCGCAATCTTCCGCTGCATCTTTCGGGCATAGCCTGTATCTTTAGCTCCTAGTCATTGCCTAGGGAGAAATTCTGCATGCTGAGAGTCAGGCAGGTGCGTGCCCTCGGCATCGTATTTGCAGTAGCGTTGAGCGGCTGCGTTACTTTGCCTCCCAATAGTCAGCGTGTGCCCCAGGATCCGTGGGAATCTTGGAATCGGGGCGTGTACAAGGTCAATGACAAGCTCGATCGCGCGGTGGCCAAGCCGGTCGCGCGCACCTACGTGCGCGCGGTGCCGAAGCCGGTGCGTACCGGCGTCAGCAATTTTTTCGAGAATCTTCGCCAGCCCACTGTCATGGTCAATGACATCCTGCAGGGAAAATTCCTGGCAGCTGCCAATGATCTCGGGCGCTTCGTTCTCAACTTGACCGTCGGCATGGGTGGATTTTTGGATCCCGCGACGCAGGCGGGACTGGATCTCAACAACGAGGATTTCGGGCAAACCCTCGGCCATTGGGGCGTCCATCCGGGCCCGTTCGTCGAGATACCGCTTTTGGGTCCCTCGGATGTGCGTGATGGGCTGGGCCGAGTTGCGGATATCTATACCGGCCCTACTCATTACGTACGGAACAAGCCCATCGAATACTCCTTGTACGCGGCTAGTCTGGTGGATACGCGCGCGGGATTGCTGTCATTGGACGACACCTTGAAAAATGTATTCGACCCGTACGCCTTCGTTCGCGACGCGTATCTGCAGCGCCGTGCCTACTTGATCTCGGACGGGAAACTCAAGGAAGAACCGCTGGAAGACCCTGGCGAGGACGAGCCGCATTCGGCCAAGCCGCCGGCTGAGCCGACAGCCGAACCACCCGCCAAGCAGCCCGATCGGTCGGCTGACCAACCCCCGGCACCGCTGCAACCCGAGACTTTGCCTGGCGGTAATCTGGGGGAGAGTTTCGGCCTGGAACTTTCGGACGGCCGCGGCTAATTCGGCGGATTGTTGGCTTTGAGAAACTCTACGGAAGCTTGCAGCATCTGCAGCCGGGTCTCGCTGCGCGACAGCCAATGATCCTCGTGTTTCATCGTGACCAGTTCCACGGACTTTCCTGCGCGCTTTAGAGCGCTCAGCATGACATCGCTCTGCTCGAAAGGAACCACGGTGTCATCGCGGCCGTGGATCAGAAGCACCGGGACAGTCACGGCGCTCACATGTTCGATCGGCGAGATGGCAAGGAGTGCCGGATCGTTCTGATCGGCGGTGCCCATGAATCGATCCCAATACCGCTCACTCCAGCTGAGGTATTTGTCTGCCGACCATCTGCGAAAGCGCCGCAGATCCGAAATGCCCGCGACCGATACGGCGCAGCGATACACTCCCGGGTCCAGAGTTACGCCCGCGAGTGCCGCATAACCGCCGTAGCTGCCTCCGACGATGCAAACTCGCGCGGGATCTACTACGCCCTGCTTCGCGAGATAGCGCACACCGTCGGATAAATCGGTTTGCATCTTGCGGCCCCACTGGCCGAAGCCGGCCTCGATGAATCTGAGGCTCAAGGCCGAACCGCGATAATTGGGCTGCAGTACGGCGTAGCCTTGTGAGGCCAGGGCCTGCGCCCACCAATCGAAATCCAGGATATCAGCAACGGCCGGTCCGCCATGCGGCAGAACAATCAGCGGCAGACCTTTTTCTGCGCCGCCCGGCGGTAGAGTCAAAAAAGCGGGAATGGTCAGGCCATCGGCAGCAGCGTAGCTGATGGCTTTAACCGGCGCCGGGGTGGCCAATCCCTCGTACACGGCGCCCAGTCTCGTCGCACGGTGCCCGTACCACTCGTACAGCGCATAGACGTATCCATCTTGGGGGCCGAATACTCGGACAACCATTTTTGAATAGTCATCCGAGTGCGACACCAGATCGACGCGTTCGTTGGGGAAAGCCCGCAGGACGGCGTTCCAATGCGCCTGCAGCTCATTGTCGAAAAAGATGAATTGATTGTCGCCGACCTCGCGAACTCCGCCGATAATTCGCCCGCTCTTGCGATCTTCGATCACTCTCGCAAACGCTGTGCCTTTCTCGAGCGGCGGACCCCAGGTGCCGTCCTTGACGTACAGCGGCTTCCACACCGAGTCGCCGTTTTCGACGAAGCGTACGATGATGGCGCTGCCATCGGCGCTGAATCCCAGAACGTTGGGCACATCAATCGCGGCGGTTCCCGATGCCACCAGCGTCAGATGATCATCCTTGCGGGCTTTGATTTCCCATAGTTGCGTAGTGTCGTGGTACACGAATTGGGCCGCAATGCGGCCCGACTCATCGATCAGCCAGTCGGTGTTGGGCTCCGCGCCTTTTGCGATGAGCCGCGCCCGCCGCTCGGGAATGGAAAATGTAAACAGGCCGGGCAAGGTCTTATCGGTCACATAGTATCCCGGCACGTACAACATCGGCCGACTCTCGACATCGCGCACCGCGGTGTCGCCGACTACGACGTTGAAGGTTTTCTCGTGATCTATGTCGAAGGACAGAGGTCCCACATGGTTCTTACTGACATTGTAAGTGGTCAGTTGATACCACTCGCGCTTCGCGCCGAAATATCCGATCGGCGGCAGGCTGGTGCTGGAAATGGTGGCGAGGAGATTGTCATCATCGATCCACTTGACGCTCCGCAGCTTGGTATCGCCGACGCGCACTCCGCCCAAAGTCTCGGCTCCCCTCAGCAGACCCACCAATAGCGTTCGCTTGTCCTCGCGCGTCCTGACGAAGGCGAGCTTTGTGCCGTCGGGCGATATGATCACGTCCTCGAGCGTCGGCAGGCGTCCGAATACCTCGAGCGGGGTCGACGCCTCGGTGGCGCCAACGGCCCGCGCCACCGGCGCACAAATTCCGCAGCACACTGCGGCCGACAAGATTATCGGCCCGATCGACCGCAAATTATTCATTGTTGGCAGTTCCCCATCCCTGGCGACCTCCGCGGCAATTGTTTTTAGAGTTGTTCTTAACCTGCCGTCAGCAGCTCTTCGACCTCGCTCAAGCGCGCGAGCTGATGCAATTGAGCCGGTATGTTTTCGTACTTTAAGCTGCGGCTCGCGGCCTTGGCAACGCTCAGCCATTCGATCAGCAACGCAAGACCGGCGCTATCGCTGTCGCTGACGCCCGCCAAATCAATGACCGCGGCATGACCGCTGCCGATCGCCTCAGTGCCCGGCTGCAGCAGTGCAGCGACCGTCGCAAAGTGCAGGACTCCGTTCACACGTGAACGATCGTCTTGCTGAACCTCGAATGTGGCGGTGAGGCCGGCGCTGGTTTTCAATGGCTGCTCACCGCGGCGCCGTTGGGTCCGACCCGGCCCTCGGTTTCCAATCGCTTGATCACATCGTCCAAGCCTTTCTGCTGGATCTCAGCCGCAAAATCGGTGCGGAAACTCTTGACATAGGAAATGCCGTCGATCACGACGTCCCAGGCTTTCCATCCATCTGCGGTTTTGCGCAAGCTGAAATTCACCGGTACCTTGGCGCCGGACTCGCGTTTCACCTCGGTGCGCACCGTGGCGGTGGTATCGCCGGGATCGCCTTTGTACGGCAGTATCACGAAGCGATCGGCGGTAAAATCGATCAGCGCCGCACCATAGTTTCGCAGCAGCGAATGATAAAAGGCGTCGACGAATCGCTTGCGCTGGTCTTCGCTTGCCGTCCGCCACGTCTGTCCCAGGACCAAGCGCGCCGCATAGTCGGTGTCGAAATTCGGCAGCAGCACATTGCCTACCAGCGCATCGAGCTTTTTTGGATCGCTTCTATACATCGCGCGATTCGCGTCCAATTCCTGCAGCATGCGTTTGGCGGAATTCTCCACCAGCTCGCCGGGGTTCAAATTATTCGCGCCGGCCGCCGGCGCCGGCGTGTCCGCGTACGCGCTTACCCCCAGGAAGGACATCAGCATCGCCGCCATCGCAATTTTGATCATTTCGTTTTCTCCGCAGCTTTAGGTTTGCCGGCGGCTTTTGAGTCCGCAGGCGCAGGTGCCGGCGCGGCATCCGCCGCCGGCGCGTCGGCCTTGGATTTGGTGAAGTTCGCCAGGACCTGGCCGATCAAGTTTTCGAGCACAAAGGCCGACTGCGTGAAATCAATCTGGTCCTTGTCCTTCAAATACGTATCGGCTCCGCCGGCGGTAAGCCCGATGAATTTTCCTCCCAACAGGCCTTGAGTATAAATGCTGGCATCGCTGTCGGTGGGGATCTGGCTGTACTTCGCATTGATGCGCAGCACAACCACCGCTTTGAAATCCGATTCGTCGAAATCGATCTTGGTCACGCGTCCAATTTCAACTCCGGACATCGACACCGGCGAGCCGACCTTCAGATCACCAACATTGTCGAACTTGGCCGTGAGGTCGTAGTGCGGCGGACTCATGAAGGGCAGTCCGCGGCTCGTGGTCTGAGTCGTCAGGAAAAACAGCGCGGCAAAGCCGAGCAGCACGAACGTACCGGTGCCAAGATTCAACGTGCGTGACTTGCCCATAACCTACTCCTACAAAAACGCTGCAGTAATCAAATAATCCAGGAACAATATTACGACCGCCGAGGTGACGACGGTGTATGTAGTGGCTCGTCCGACACCCTCCGCGGTCGGGGTCGCGTAATATCCCTGGTACACCGCGATCAGGCTGCACGCGACGCCGAATATCAGGCTCTTCACGATGCCCTCATTGACGTCCGCGAGCGTAACTGATGCGCGCATCTGCGACCAGAAACTGCCTGCGTCCACGCCCATGATCTGCACGCCCACCAGCTGTGCGCCGTAGATGCCGATCACGCTGAAGATGGCGGCGAGCAGCGGCATCGCGATCACGCCGCCCAAGAATCGCGGAACTACCACGCGCTGAATGGGGTCGACCGCCATCATTTCCATCGCCGATATTTGATCGGTCGCGCGCATCAATCCCAATTCCGATGCCAACGCGGTGCCGGCGCGGCCGGCAAACAGCAGCGCGGTGACCACGGGGCCCAGCTCCTTGACCAGCCCGATTGCCGCCGCCTCGCCCAATGCTTCTTCGGAACCGAAGCGCTGCAGCAAGTCATAGCCTTGCAGGCCGAGCACCATCCCGACGAACAGCCCCGAGAGCATGATGATGACCAGCGACAATGCGCCGCAATTGAAGATCTGCTGGGAGATCAAATCGAATCGCGTCAAGGCGCGCGGTGAATTCGCGGTCAAGCGCAACAGGAACTGAATCACTGAACCGAGCTTTTCCAGCGAGTCGGTCAAGCTCTGCCACAATTCGCGCAGCGCGTTCACGGTTCCCCGCTGCGCGAGAGCAACTCGCCGAAATAATCCGGGGCGGGAAAATGAAACGGCACGGGTCCGTCGGCGAGTCCTCCCATGAATTGCTTCACCGTCTCGGATGGATAGGATTTCAATTCCGGCGGCGTGCCGTGGGCCACCACTTTGCCGCCCGACAGCAAGAAAACCTGGTCCGCGACCGAGGAAATTTCCTTCACATCGTGCGAGACCACGATGCTGGTGATGCCCAAGGTGTCGTTCAAACGCCGAATCAAACGCAATATGACTCCCAAGGAGATCGGATCGAGGCCGACAAAAGGTTCGTCGTAGATCAAGAGCTCCGGATCCATGACGATGGCTCGCGCCAGGGCAACGCGCCGGCTCATTCCGCCGGAGAGTTCTGCCGGCATCATTTCCGCGGCACCGCGCAGTCCCACGGCTTGTAGTTTTGTGAGCACCAATTGGCGAATCAGACGTTCCTCTAAATTCGTGTGCTCTCGCAATGGAAACGCGACGTTTTCGAAGACGGAAAGATCGGTGAGAAGCGCGCCGTTTTGAAACAGCATGCCCATGCGGCGGCGAAGCACGTAGAGTTTTGCGCGCGACAGCGCCCTTAAATTCTCCCCTGCCACCTCGATCGAACCGCTATCGGCCTGTACTTGGCCGGTAATCAAGCGCAGCAGCGTGGTTTTTCCCGTGCCGCTGGGTCCCATGACTGCGGTGATGAGACCGCGCTGAATCTCGATATCAAGGCCGACAAAAATAGGGCGGTTGCTGACTGCGTAGTCAAGCTTGCGAATTTCGACGATGGGGGAAGCTTGGTTCAAAATGTGGCTGCGGGCCCCGTGTGACGAGGCGTCGCGGGCTTATCTAAGCCGCGGATGCTTCCATCGCCGCGCTGTACTCACCCGCTGCCGCCAAGCCGTTGAGCTTCGCGCGCGTGGCCAGCGCCTTCTGCCCGCTGACCAAGCCGCTGGACTTGCCGGCCCAGGCCCGCAGCGCATCTTCCTGCAAAGCACGCCCATAGCTGAATGTCAGGGCCCACGGCAGAGGTCCGGCCGCATGCATCAGATTCAAATGCAGCGTGGCGTCGGTCGGACTCTGACCGCCCGACAAGAATGCAATGCCGGGAACCGCAGAGGGGACCTGCCGCTTTAAGGTGCGCACGGTAGCTTCGGCGATCCTCGCTGGGCTCGCCTGGTCCGCGCACTTTTTACCCGGAATCACCATGTTGGGTTTCAACACCATGCCTTCCAAGGAAACGCGGGCGGCGAACAAATGGCTGAAAACGCTATCCAGCACCACGTTGGTGACTTCCTCGCAGCGTTCCAACGGGTGGCCGCCGTCCATGAGCACTTCGGGCTCGACGATCGGGGCAATCCCGGCCTCCTGGCACAAAGCGGCATAACGCGCCAATCCCGCAGCGTTTGCGTCGATGGCGTAGCGGCTGGGAATTGCGGGACCGATGTCAATCACCGCGCGCCATTTTGCAAATCTTGCACCCAGTTTGTAATACTCGGCCAAACGCTCGCGTAGTCCATCCAGACCCTCGGTGATGGTCTCACCGGGAAAACCCGGCAGCGGTTTCGCTCCCAGGTCGACTTTTATGCCGGGAATCATTCCAGCCTTGGCCAGATACACGGGGAACGGCACGCCGTCCCGGGTTTTCTGGCGCAGCGTCTCGTCGTACATGATGACGCCGCTGATGTACTGCTGCGCCCCCGGCGCGGTGAACAGCATTTCGCGATACGCGCGCCGATTCTCCTCCGTGGAGTCAATTTTGATGGCGTCAAAGCGCTTTTTGATGGTGCCGCTGCTCTCATCGGCTGCCAGAATTCCCCGGTTTTTGGCAACTAACGCACGCGCGGTGGCGTTTAGCTCTGCGGTATTCATGGTTGATCGGTCTCGCTGAAATCGTTGGGTAACTTGGTTCAAGGATAACAAAATCAGCCTGAATCCGCGCTCCGGCTGGAACTCCAAGTCAAATAGGACTAAAATAGTCCTACATAAAGATCTCCGCTTGGAGGACCGCTTTTATGCTGCGAATGGGAAAAATGACTGACTACGCAACCGTCGTACTCGCAAGTTTAGCGCAAGAGCCGACGAAACACCGCGCCGCCGCCGAATTGGCGGAGCGCACGCGCTTGAGCCGGCCCACGGTGAGCAAGGTGCTCAAAGGCTTGCAGCGCGCGGGCATGGTGATTTCTTCGCGCGGCGCACAAGGCGGTTATCAACTCGCCCGCCGACCTGATCAGATTACCGCGGCGCAAATTCTCGATGTGTTCGAAGGTCCGATCGCAATCACCGAATGCAGCGGCGCCTCCAGTCAATGCGGCATCGAACGGCTGTGCCGGGTCGGCGGCGCTTGGCAGCGAGTCAATGCGGCGATTCGGCGCGCATTGGAAGACGTGACACTGCATCAATTGGCCGGATTGGATGCGACGGGCCTCAGGGTCGCCGATTTGGCGGCGGAAATGCGCGTGAATACTTAAAAACCGCCCCCATTAACTTACTGCGATCACACCTGGAAACCCCCTTGTCTAGCAAATCCCAAGATGTCGAAGCCCTGGTCGGACAAAAATACCGTCACGGCTTCATTACCGATATCGAGTCCGACAGCTTGCCGCCGGGCCTCGACGAGGATGTGGTTGCGGCCATCTCAAAAAAGAAACATGAGCCGCAATTCTTGCTGGACTGGCGCCTGAAGGCATTCAGGCACTGGCAAACCATGCAAGAGCCCACCTGGGCCCACGTGCGTTACAAGCCCATCGACTACCAGGACATTTCGTACTACTCGGCGCCCAAGAGCCCGGCCAACGCGCCGAAAAGCCTCGATGAGGTGGACCCGAAGCTGCTCGAAAC
>DATMKO010000006.1:0-21834 GCA_035571175.1 Steroidobacteraceae bacterium
GGGCTCCTGGTACTCCGCGCGGCCCTGCTCCCACTCCCGTCCGTTGAACGGCTGTATCGAGATGGATTCGACGCTGCCGGCGTCGATGCAGCGCGCGTTGACGCTGATCCCGTCAGGGTGCGATCGCGGGACATAGAACGACTTCACCCCGCAGGTTGCGCAGAAAAAATGCTTCGCAATGCCGGTATTGAATGTGTAAGTGGTAAGCGCGTCGGCGCCCGACAGCAATTTGAAGCGCTCCGCGGGCACTATCAAATGCAGATATCCGGCTTTGCTGCAAATCGAGCAATTGCATTCGGAGACGGTAATGCTGGCGGGCGCGATGACTTCGAAACGGACGCGGCCGCAATGGCAGCCGCCGGTGTGGGTGCGCATGTCTGCCTCGCTGCAGGCTAGTGTCGGTGCTCTTGTGCCGCGAGATCGCCGAGCAGAGTAATCAGGCGTTCCGGAATCGGCGTTTGCGACGGCAGGCTGGCGGTCCCCAGGTCGGCGATGTATTTGCCGTTCACGACGAAGGTCGGAACTCCGGTGACCCGATAGCGCTGCACCAGTTCATCGGCTCTTTGCAGGCTCTTCTCAACCTCGAAGGAATGATATGCCTTCTCGAAATCGGCTTCCGAAATGCCCAGTTTTCGGATGAACACCAGTTGCACACGCTCCGCTTGCGCGGCGTTGTTCGGATCGCTGCCGATCAAGGGGTTGCCGTTCACGTGTATTTCCTTGAACACATCGTCGTGAAACTGGCTCAGCTTGCCCATGCTCTGCAGCGTGTAGAAGAGACGCGCGAGGGAGCGATGACCCTCGTTCCACAATACGGGAACTCGTGAAAAGCTTATGTAAGCCGGCTTGGATTTCTCCCAGGTCGCGATCAGCGGATCAAGCGCGTAGCAGTGCGGGCATGCGTACCAGAAAAACTCCAGTACCTCGACTTGTCCGGCGGGTACCGAGGTGGGCTGCGCTGGAACCAGCCGCGTGTAATTGACGCCGTCCTGCCACGCAGTCGACGAAACCGGGGCCGCGGTGGCCGCCGCGGCCGCGGCAGCCACCGTCGAGGCGACCGCCGCCAGCAGCTGGTTGTGTGCGCCGCTGTCGCCCGGCACTTCCTCGACAGTCTCGGATCCATCGTCGTTCAGGCGAGTCAGGGTCAGGGGTTCTTTGGAATCGGGCGCTGATTTGTCGCGCGCGCTGCCAACTTTGGGGGCGGTGGCGGCTGACGCGGCGGCCGGCGCCGACGGGCCCGCAGCGGTGGGCGCCGAGCCTTGCCGGCCGCAGGCGCACAGCGTCATCGCCAACGCGATCAGCAGCGAGGCTTGGTGAACCCGCATGTCAGCGAATGCCTTGCATGTACGATGCAAGGTTTCGAATGTCGTCGCTGGAAAGTCGCTTGGCGATCGTTTGCATGATGCCGTTTGGCCCGGTGGTCCGGGTGCCCGACGCGTAGTCGTTCAATTGCTTCACGACGTAGGCCGACTGTTGGCCGCGCAGCGCCGGAAATTTTGCGGGTTCATTGCCGCGGCCCGTGGGTCCGTGGCAGGCCATGCAGGCCGGAATTCCGCGCGACGCATCGCCGCCGCGATAGAGCTTTTCGCCGGCTTGCCAATAGGACGGATCCGCCTCGAGCCCGGTGTTTACCAAGCTATCGAAGTACGCGCCCAAATCCGCCATGTCGTTCGCGCTCAAGGTCGCTGCCATCGGCATCATGACGGCATTCGTGCGCTTGCCATCCTTGAAATTCTTCAGCTGCTCGGCAATGTAGTCCCCGCCGATTCCCGCAAGACTGGGCCACTCTGGATTGGTGCTGTTGCCGTTGGCACCGTGACAGGCCTGGCAGGTCACCGCCTTGGTGGCGCCGGCTTCAACATTGCCGTCCGAAAATGCAGAGGCGCTGAGCATCGCGCCGGAAATCGCCGCCGCAAGAATCCAAAACCGCTTCATGATCGCCTGACACCCCATTTTCATTGTGAGTCGCTCAACCGTAAATTGTACACTAGTCAATAATTTACGTTCGCGGCTGCCATGTCGACCTATCCCACTGTGAAATTCGTGACCAGCGCCGCCGAGGCCGACCAACTCGCGCCCGACGAGGGCAGAGAAATCGCCTTCGCTGGACGCTCGAACTCGGGCAAGTCCACTGCCATCAACGCCATCACGCAGCGAACCGGGCTGGCGCGAGTCAGCCGCACCCCCGGGCGCACCCAGTTGATCAATTTCTTCGAATTGGCGCCGGGACGCCGCCTGGTGGATCTGCCTGGTTATGGGTTCGCCAAGGTACCCGAACGGGTGCGCCGTCATTGGCTTGCGCTGATGGCGCATTACTTCAACGTACGCGAATCGTTGGTCGGCCTGATGCTGATCGTGGACAGCCGGCGGGGCCTCGGCGCCCAGGACGTGGCGATGCTCGAGTGGATGCTCGCGCGCAACGCCCGCGCACATGTCTTGTTGACAAAAGCAGACAAATTGAATCGGCGCGATTCACAGCGAGTTCTTCAGGAAACGGTGGCGGCGGGGAGAGATGCTGCGGTGTCCGCGCAACTGTTCTCGGCACATGAACGCATAGGCATCGATGCCGCGCGCGAGGTCATGGATGGCTGGCTCAACGGCCCATAAAAAAGCCCCGATGGGCGCTTGTGGCAGCCATCGGGGCAGACCAACCCGGCATGGGGATGACAAACCGGGTCTGCCCGCTCAGGGAGAAGAGCGGGGAGCGCCGTAAGCGCTCAACTGGTTAGATGGGGATGGTTAGCGAAAGTTCCAGTCCTTTGAATGCCAGTTTTTTAACGGCCACATTCGCAAAAATTTGCAACGCCGCAACGTGCTCTCAATGCTGCCGATTTTGCACCAAAAAGCGTTGGCGCGCACGTGTTTTAATGCGCTTCATCCCAGTTCCGGCCGAGTCCGACATCCACCTTGAGCGCAACGGAAAGATCCGCCGCGCGGATCATGTGTGTCCGTATTTGTCCTACAACGGTATCGACCGCGTCCTCCGCCACCTCGAGCACCAGCTCATCATGCACTTGCATGATCAACCGCGCAGCGACGCGCGAACTTTGCAGCCACGCATCCACCTCGATCATGGCGCGCTTGATGATGTCGGCGGCGGTGCCCTGCATGGGCGCATTGATGGCGCTGCGTTCGGCATATTGGCGCAAAGCCGCATTGCGCGATTGAATTTCCGGTAAATACAGCCTGCGCCCAAAGACTGTCTCCACGTAGCCGCTCTGCCGCGCCTGGCGGCGGGTTTCCTCCATGTAGCGTTTCACGCCGGGATAGCGCTCGAAATAAAGATCCATGTACTTCTGCGCGTCGCCGCGGCCTATCCCTAACTGGCGCGCCAAGCCGAACGCGGACATTCCATACATGAGGCCGAAGTTAATGGCCTTCGCCGAACGCCGCTGATCGGCGCTGACGCTTTCCAAACTCAAGCCAAATACTTCCGCCGCGGTTGCCTGGTGCACGTCGCGATCTTCGGCGAACGCGCGCAGCAAGGTCGCGTCGCCGGAAAGATGCGCCATGATGCGCAGCTCGATTTGCGAATAATCGGCTGCAACCAGCAACGAGCCACGCGGCGCGATGAATGCCTGGCGAATGCGCCGCCCTTCCTGCGTGCGGATCGGAATGTTCTGCAAATTCGGATCCGTGGACGACAGCCTGCCGGTGGCCGCGACCGCCTGATGATACGAGGTGTGAATGCGTCCGGTATTGGGATCGATTTGCTGCGGCAAATTGTCGGTGTAAGTGGACTTGAGCTTTGCCACGCCGCGATATTCCAAAATCAGCTTCGGCAGCGCGTAGTCTTCCGCGAGCTCCTCGAGAACGTCCTCGGCGGTCGACGGCTGACCGGTCGGCGTTTTGCGCTTCACCGGTATGCCGAGCTTGCCGAACAAGATTTCCTGCAGCTGCCGCGGGGAATCCACGTTGAATACTCCGCCCGCCTCCCTGTGGGCCTGCTTCTCAAGCTCCAGCATCTTCGCCGCCAATTCCGCGCTCTGTGTCTTCAACAGCTCGCGATCCACCAGCACGCCGGCGCGCTCCATGCGGAACAGCACCGGCACCAGCGGTTGTTCGATGTTCTCGTAGACGAATTTCAAGGCGGGGACGGCCTCGATTTGCGGCCAAATCGCCCGATGCAGCTGCAGCGTGATGTCTGCATCCTCCGCGGAGTACTCCGCCGCGCGGTCGACATCCACCTGACTGAAACTGATTTGCTTCGCGCCCTTGCCCGCGACATCTTCGTAGTGAGTGGTTTTGACGCCGAGATATCTCTGCGCGGTCGAATCCATGTCGTGGCGGGTGGCGACGCTGTTGAGCACATACGACTCGAGCATGGAATCGAAGCGCTGGCCGTTCAGAGCGATGCCGTAATTCGCCAGTACGTGCGCGTCGTACTTGAGATGATGCCCGAGCTTCGCCTTGGTCAGGTCCTCGAGCACGGGCTTCAAGGCGGCCAGTACCCGGGCAAGTTCAAGCTGCGGCGGCGCGCCCGCGTAGTCGTGTCCGAGGGGCACATAGGCCGCCTCGCCCGGAGTCACGGCGAATGAAACGCCGACGATGCGCGCCTGCATATAGGCGAGGCTGTCGGTCTCGGTATCGAACGAAACGAGCGGCGCGGCGTTTAGTTTTTCAAGCCATGCGTCGAATTCCTGCTGGGCGAGGATCTTGTGATAATCGCGCACTGCGGATCGGGTGCCGACGGCAATCGCCGCCGAAACCTCGGCGGGGCCCGCGCCCGGCGATTCTGCGATCACCACGTCGCTCTCGGTTGTCCCGGAGGCCGCCGGTTCCGGTCCCAGAGCCTTGAGCAGGGCCCGCAATTCCAATCGCGTGTACAGCTCTCTTAAGCGCGCGCCGTCCGGCGCGCCGGGCTCAAGCTGTTCGGTCGTGATCTCCAAATCAAGCGTGGTATCGATGGTGGCGAGCTTGCGGGACAACTCGAGCATGGGCAGTTCGTTGCGCAGATTTTCGCCGACTTTGCCGCTGATTTCGGCGGCATGCGCAATCAGGCTGTCGAGCGTTTGAAACTGATTCAGCCACTTTGCGGCGGTCTTGGGTCCGACGCTGGTGATGCCGGGGATATTGTCCGAAGCGTCGCCGGTGAGCGCCAGGTAATCGATGATCTGCTCCGGAAATACGTCGAACTTCGCCTTGACGCCGATGCGATCGAGGCGGGTGTTGCTCATGGTGTTCAATAACTCGATGTTCGGCCCCACCAGCTGCGCCATGTCCTTGTCGCCGGTGGAGATCAGCACTTTGAAGCCTGCGTCCGCTCCCTGTTTCGCCAATGTGCCGATCACGTCATCCGCTTCGACGCCGGTCACCCGCAACAACGGCAATCCCATTGCGGCAACCGTGTCGAACAAAGGCTGCACTTGCGCGCGCAGATCGTCCGGCATGGGCGCGCGATGCGCCTTGTACTGATCGAATAGATCGTCCCTAAAGGTGCGGCCCGGTGCATCGAAAACCACCGCGATGCGATCCGGCGCCTCCTCCTTGATCATCTTGTTCAACATGTTGAGCACACCCAACACCGCGCCCGTGGGCTCGCCCTTCGAGGTGGTGAGCGGCGGCAGAGCATGGAAGGCTCGATACAGATAGCCGGAGCCGTCGACCAAAATGAGTTTGCGTGCAGCCATGTATTTTTTTCAACATCCTGAAAGATCAAGGATGCGCGGGCGGGTCCGTGGCTGCTGGAGTACTGGGCGAGGCGGGCGCCGGGGTCTTCGGGGCGCCAGGACCTGCGGGCGCCGGGACGTTTGTGCCATCGCTGCTGCTGGATTTTGGCGCGGGCGGCGCAGGAATGGTGCGTTTGTGCTTTTGCGCGTCCGGCATCACCAGCGGCCCTTTCTGACCACATCCAAAAAGCATTCCTGCCAGGCAGATAAGGACCCATGGACGAGCAGGTTTCATGATGTTAAGTATACCCGTGCCGGGGTCGCTGGTTTTGCCGGAACTTCTGGCATCGCGGTCCGGTCAAAATCACAAACGTTACGGGAGATTCATGATGCGGATACCAAAGACCCTCGTCGCGATTATCACGGTTGCGGCTTGCGGCATCTCAACGGCGGCATTCGCGGACAATCCGGTGGGATTCTACGTCGGAGCGGGCCTGGGCCAATCCCAGATCCGCAGCAACGATTCGAATTATGGCTATCCCGGGTACTACAACGACTATCAATTCGCGTGGAAGGCATTTGTCGGCATACGGCCGATTTCATTCCTGGGCGCTGAATTCCAATACATCGATTTCGGCGAGCCGAACTGCAATGGCTATTACAACAACTATTACAGCGGCTATTGCAACACCGCCCAGAACGGGATCAACACGCACCCCACAGCGACCGCGCTTTTCGCGGTGGGTTATTTGCCGATTCCCGTGCCAAACTTCGACATCTTCGCCAAAGCGGGCGCTGCGCGACTCTCGCTCGACGTGCCGACCTTCACACAGGTGCCCTGTGTTGCGGGCAGTCCCTGTCCCAACTACAACATCGGTCCGCAGCAATCGGTGACGGACACGAAGTTTGCCTATGGCGCCGGTGTCCAATACCGATTTCCTTTCATCGCATTGTCGCTGCGCGCGGAATACGAACGCATCAGCTCGCAATACGGCGACCCCGATGCCCTGATGGTCAGCGCCTTCTGGACCTTCTAGCTTAGGATCGGCCTTCTAACTTAGGCCGGCGTTGGCGCCGCGCTATACTGCCGCGCATGCAGTTCCCCGCGAGATTCCGCACCGGCGCGGCAGGGTTGTTCGCGCTCGCGTGCGCGGCGAATCTGGCCGGCTGCGCCGAGAAAAACCTGGGCCGCCCCGCGGCCGGCGCGAGCGCCGATGGTGCCGCATCGGCAACCACCCGCGCTCTGCGCGGCAAGGTCGATACCATCGTGGTCATCTTCGCGGAGAATCGCGCGTTCGACAACCTATATGGGAATTTCCCCGGCGCTCGAGGCCTTCGCGAAGTTCTCGACGGCAGCCGGCCGCTGCCCTCGTACAAAGCCCAGGTGGATCGCAACGGCACGCCGCTGCCGGTGCTGCCGCCGGCATGGGGCGGCGTGACCGCCAGCGGCGTAAATCCGGTGGTCACGCAGCAGCAAAGCGCAGGTCTGCCGAATGCGCCGTTTCCCATCGAGCGCGCCTATACGGCGGCGTCGCAGGTCACCCTGTCGACCACCACCGTGACGCGCGATCTGTGGCATCGTTTTTTCGAGCACCAGATGCAGATTGACGGCGGCAAGAATGATGGTTTTGCCGCATGGTCGGACGCCGGCGGCCTGGCAATGGGTTACTACGACACCAGCGGCTCATCGTTGTATGCGTTGGCGCGGGAATTCGTGCTCGCCGATAATTTCTTCCAGGGAGCGTTCGGCGGCTCGTTCCTGAATCATCAGTATCTGATCTGCGCCTGCGCGCCGGAATACCCCAACGCCGATACCGCCGTCGCGAAACCGACGATCGCCGTGCTCGACCAGGACGCCAGCGGCCGCTTTTTGCCGCGGCTGAAAACGGCGCAGTCGCCCGCGCCCTCGGCGCTGGACGATCCTCCGCAGTTCGTGAACAGCGGCAACATCGCACCGGGCAACTACTTTGGCGACGGCAAATTCTACGCGGTGAATACCATGCAGCCGCCGTACCAGCCGAGCGGCAACAAGCCGGCGCGCAACGACCCCAGCTTTCTATATGCGGATCCCGGCAACGCCACAACGCTGCCGCCGCAAACGCAAACCAACATCGGCGATGAGCTGGATGCGAAGCACGTCAATTGGACCTGGTACGCAGGCGCTTGGCGCGCAGCGCTCGAGGATGGCAGACGGCCGCGGACCAAAGTGCGCGAGGCGATCTACGCGCCGCTGATTCCCGCGGGCAAGCCCGACTTTCAGCCTCATCACCAGCCGTTCAATTACTACATGAAGTTCGATCCCGCCGCCGCAGACGGACATCGCGCCGCGCATCTCAAGGACTATGACGATTTGCTCGTGGACATCGCGGCCGGCAGTCTGCCCGCCGTGGTGTTCTACAAACCGCAGGGCAACCTGAACCAGCATCCCGGCTATGCGTCGATCGCGGAAGGCGATGCGCACATCGCGGATCTGGTCGCCAAATTACGCGCGGGACCGCAATGGCAGCGCATGGTGATCGTCATCACCTACGACGAATTCGGCGGCGCTTGGGATCACGTGGCCCCGCCGCCGGGAGATCAATTGGGGCCGGGGACGCGAATTCCGGCGTTGATCGTTTCGCCATTTGCGAAGCAAGGCACGGTCGATCATACGCAGTACGACACCGAATCGATTCTGCGCTTGATCACGCGTCGCTTCGATCTTGCGGTATTGCCGGGAATCACGCGGCGCGATGCGGCCCTGGCGGCGCACGGCGCGCCGCCCATGGGCGATCTGACCGCGGCACTCGACCTCGAGTAGCCGGCGACCTTCAGGGGTCGGAGGGATTCAACTGCCGCGGTGCCGGTGGCACGTTCGGTGGCACCGTGTTCGGGCGCGCGCTGCCCGGTGCAGTGCCCGGCGGTGTGGGCGCCGCGGCTGCGGGTGCCGGCGCAGGAGGCAGCGCGCTCAGGAGGCTCACCTCGAATATCAACAGCGAGCCGCCCGGAATCTTGGGTCGTGGATTATCGCCATAGGCCAAGCCCGGCGGCACGAACAGCTGCCATTTGGCGCCCGGCTTCATCAGCACCAACGCTTCCTGCCAACCCTTGATGACGCCGTTGACCGGGAATGTTGCCGGCATGCCGCGCGCATACGAACTGTCAAACTCCGTGCCGTCGATCAGTGTGCCGCGATACTCCACGGTGACTTTATCGGTGGGTTTGATATCGGGCGCTCGCTTGTCTCCCACCGCGAGGATTTTATATTCCAGACCCGAGTCGGTGGTCACCACGCCTTTTTCCTGCGCGATGCGAGCGAGGTATTCCTTGGCCGCCGTTTGGTTGCGGGTAATCTGCGCCTGCATGGAGGCGCGCGCGTACGCCTGAATTTGCTGCTGCTCGGTGGGTGTGGGTTGCTTGCCCTGCAAACCGTCCTTCATGCCTTTGGTTACGGCGTCGATCGCGACATCCGTGCCCATGCCGGCGTTGTGCATTTGCGTGCCGAACATCAGTCCGAACAAGTAGCTGGCTTGATCGGGCGAGGGCGGCGGCGCGGGGTCGGCGCCGGGCGGACCGGCCGGGGCTTTCGGCGCCGGCGCTTGCTCCTGCGGATGCGCAGGGGTTTGCGCCACGGCGAGGGACGCTATACCCAGGGTTGCGGCCGCAACCAGTACCCACAGGCTGCAGGTTCGCGACAAGATTCCGATGCTGGCTACTTTCATGGCGCGAAAGATACCCCTGTTCAGGTTGCAAATGCCAGTACGGATCTCACGGTGCCAGGGCGCCGCGCTTGATGACGGCCATGGTCAATCGCGAAATGCAAACCAGCTTTTGGTCCGCATTGACGATTTCGATGCCCCAGACATGGGTTCGGCCGCCGAGATGCACCGGCCGCGCGGTACCCGTCACCACGCCGCGGCGTGCGGCGCGCACGTGATTGGCGTTGATCTCCTGCCCGACAACCTGGTACTCGTTGGCGTCGACGCACATGGCAGCGCCCATGCTCCCCAAGGTTTCGGCAAGTGCCACCGAAGCTCCGCCGTGCAGCAACCCGTAGGGCTGCATGGTGCGCTCATCCACGGGCATGGTGCCGCGAACGAAGTCGTCGCCAACTTCGGTGAACAGGATCCCGAGACTGCTGTTCAGCGTTCCCGGGTTGCCGTTCAAATACTCGAGCGAGAACACGTTGCGCCAGATGCTCATTTAAGGGTCCTTGATTTTGGCGGCGATGCGCCGGTAGGCCTCGCGAAAAGGAATGCCTTCCTCGGCTACCAGCGCATTCGCGGCGGCGGCGGCGTGAATGTGAGGATCCAGCCGGATGTTCTCCGGTAGAAAGCGCACGCCATCGAGCGCGCTCGGCATCAACCCCAAGGTTAAAAGACAGGAATCGATGCCGCGGAACAAGGGTGGCTTGATGAGCTGCATGTCGCGGTGATAGCCGGAGGTGAGCTTTTGCGTGATGCCGAGCACTTCGTTCAGCGCCGCCTGCGCCACAGCACTGCGCCCGCGCACCAGTTCGAAGACATCGGGATTGCGCTTTTGCGGCATGATCGAAGAGCCGGTGGTAAAGGTCTCGGGCAAACTCACGTAAGCGAATTCCTGAGTATAAAAAAGCACGAGGTCGGCGGCGAGCCTCGCCAGATCCTGCGCCAGCAGCGTGATCTCGAACAGCAGCTGCGCCTCGGCTTTGCCGCGCGACAACTGCACCGCCGTGACCGGCTCATGAGTCACCTCAAAGCCGAGTCGCTCGCGAGTGGCATCACGGCTGATGGGTAGATTCGGCGTGCCGAAACCCGCGGCGGACCCCAACGGGTTCTTGCCGATGCGTCGTTTGCTGAATTCGAGACCTTCGGCGTCATCGCGCAATTCGGCCGCGAACCCTCCGGCCCAGAGCGCCACGCTGCTCGGCATCGCCTGCTGCATGTGCGTGTAGCCGGGAAGCGGCACGGAACCTTGGCGCCGGCCCAAGGCATCGAGGGCGTCCGCCACCGCGATTGCGCCGGCTTTAAGATCTGCCGCGGCGTCGCGCATGTAGAGCCGCAGCGCGGCCAGCACCTGGTCGTTTCTCGAGCGGCCCGCATGCAAGCGGCCGCCGGCCTCGCCAATGCGCGCCGTGAGAAGGTTCTCGATCGCGGTCTGCGAATCCTCCTGCTCGAGCGAGATGCGCCACTGCCCGAGAGCGTGCTCTTCCCCGATTGCCGTCAATCCTGCCGCGATGGCCGCAAGCTCCGGAGCGGACAGCAGGCCCTGCTCGGCGAGCATTTCCGCATGCGCGATCGAGGCGCGAATATCGTAGCGCACCAGGCGCTCGTCCAGCATGTGGTCCTCGCCCGCGGTAAATTCAAGCACGCGCGAGTCCAGGGAGGCTCCCTTGCCCTGGTCCCAAAGCCGGCTCATGGTGTTGGCCTCATGATTGCAGCAACTGCTCCGCCGGGCTCAGCGCCTTCAAGTCCGCGACCACCAGCGTGCCGGTGCCTTCATTCGTGAAGATTTCCGCGAGCAGACTGTCGCCGGACTTGTAGCTGATGACATGCACGCGGCGTACGCCGCTGCGAATCGCGTGTTCGATCGCGGTCGCCTTCGGCAGCATGCCGTCCTTCAAGCTGCCTTGTTCGCGCAGACGCTGCAACCCCAGGATGTCGGTGTAGGAGATCACCGAGCCGGGTTCATCGACATGCTCGAGAATTCCCGGAGCGCCGGTGCAAAGCACCAGCTTTTCCGCCGACAGCGCGCCGCCGATGGCTGCCGCCACGGTGTCGGCGTTGATATTCAGCAATGTGCCGTTGGAGTCCGCCGACAGCGGACTCACCACAGGCATCAGCCCGTTCTCCAGCAGTTTTTCCAGCACCGCCGAATTGACCGAATCGATATCGCCCACGAATCCATAGTCGACGGTCTCGAGCGAGCCCGCGGCGATCGGCACCGGCGGGCGCTTGTGCGCGCGAATCAAGCCGGCGTCGACGCCGCTCAAGCCGATCGCCTCGATATCGAGCGCGCGGCAAATGGCCAAAATCCGGGTATTGATCAAGCCGTTGAGGGCCATGGCGGTCACGTCGATGGATTTCTGATCGGTGACGCGCCGGCCGTTGACCATCCGCGTGTCGAGGCCCAACGTCGCCTGCAGATTGTCCAGTTGCGGACCGCCGCCGTGGACCAGCACGGTTTTGATGCCGACCTGGTGCAGGATCGCGACCTGCTCGATCAAGCCGCGCGTGGAAATCTCGTCGCTGAACACCGCGCCGCCGGCTTTGATGACAAATACCTTGTTTTTGTACATGCGGATATACGGCGCGGCGCTCTTGAGCGCGCGCACGGCAACCGAAGGATCAGGGCGGTTCATTATCATTTAGAAAGTACTCCGCAACAGCTCGCGTGGGGTCGACAAACTAGGCCAAGATGCGATGCAAAATGGCCATCTGCACCGCCAGCCGGTTGAACGCCTGGCGCTTGACCGCGGCGCGCGGGCCGTCGAGCACTTCATCGGCGACCGCGACATTGCGGCGCACCGGCAGGCAATGCATCAGCTTGGCATCGGGGACAGCTCCGGCAAACCAGCGCTCGCGCACGCACCAATCGGAAAGATCCGCACGCAGCCGCGAGTCCGCTTCGACATCGCCGTAGTAGGTCGTGGTGCCCCATTCCTTCGCATACAGCACGCTGGCGCCGTTCATGGCCGCGGCGCGATCCGAGGTCTCGGCGACGGAACCGCCGGCAGCGGCGGCGGCAGCCCGCGCCTTGTCCATGATTTGCGCGGGCAGCGCGAAGCCTTCGGGCCGCAGCACCACCACTTCCATGCCGCGCATTGCGGCCATGTGCACCGTCGCCGCGGGGACCGCCAGCGGCAGCGGTTTCGGGTGATAGGCCCAGCTCAAGACGAATTTCGCGCGCGTGGAAATCTTGAGCTCGTCCAGGGTGCGCCAGTCCGCCAGCGCCTGGCAGGGATGATTCATCGCCGATTCCAAGTTGATCAGCGGCTTGTCGCACAGCGCGTCGATCATGCCGAACAAGGGCTCGCCGAGATCGTGCGGCAGACTCCTGCCGTCGGCAAATGCGCGCACACCCAGCGCGTCGCAATACGACGCCAGCACCGGGATCGCTTCGCGAATATGCTCGGCCGCCGCGCCCTTCATGATGGCATGCGGTTGCGTCTCCAGCTGCCAGGTACCCTGACCCGGCGTGATCACGAACGCGCTGCCGCCAAGACGCGCCATGCCGGCCTGGAAGGAGGCCAGGGTGCGCAGCGATGGGTTGAAGAACAGCAAACCCAAGACCTTGCCCGCGAGGATTTTCGGCTCCGGTTTATCCTGCAGCGCCTGCGCCAGCAGCAGCAGATCGAGGATCTGCTCGCGGCTGCAATCGGCCAGATCGAGAAAGCGTTTCATGCAGAAATCTTCGCCAGCGCCTGGCTCAAAATGTCCACATGGCCTTCGTTCAAGATGTACGCCGGCAGCAATCGCAGAATGTTGGGATCCGCGCTGGTGCCGGTGAGAATATTCTTGTCGAGCAGCGCCGCTTGTACCTCTTTCGCCGGCCGCGAGGTTTTCAGGCCCAGCAAAAAGCCTTCGCCCTGCGCGCCGGTGATGGGGCCGATGATGCAAGTGGCACGGATGTACGCCGCCACCTGCCGCACATTCGCCAGCAGCGATTCCGCCTCGATGGTGTCGATCACCGCTTCCGCGACCGCGCAGGCCATCGGCCCGCCGCCGAAAGTCGTGCCCATGTCATCGACCTTGAGCTGGCTCGCGATGCGCCTCGAGAGCAGCAGCGCCGACACCGGAAAGCCGTTACCGAGCGCCTTGGCCGCGGTGATGATGTCGGGGGTAACGCCGTAAAAATTGGCGCCGAAGGGCGCGCCGGTGCGGCCCATTCCGCATTGCACCTCATCGAATATCAGGATCGCACCCACCTCATCGCAGCGCCGGCGCAGCGCGTTGAGCATGGGTTTGCCCAAATCGTACGCGCCGCCCACGCCTTGCACGGGCTCGACGATCACCGCCGCGGTGTCGCGATCGATGGCTTGCTCAACGGCGTTGGGATTGTTGCGCGGCGTGAAGCGCACCGCAAAGGGCGTGCGCGGAAAGCCGTACCACTTTTCGAGGGCGCCCCAGGTCACTGCGCCGGCGGCCGCGGTTCGGCCATGGAACCCCTGTTCGAGTGCGACCGCATTGCCGCGGCCGGTTATTTTGAACGCCAGCTTGAGCGCGTTCTCATTGGCTTCGGCGCCGCTGTTGAGCCAGAAAACAGTATCCAATCCCAAGCCCACGAACTTCGCCAGCCGGGCGGCGGCGCGCTCGCGTATGCCCAAGTGCAGCGCATTGGTTTGAAACGCCATCTGCCGCGCCTGGCGCTCGAGCGCGGCCAGCCAGCGCGGGTGACCGTAACCCAACCCGGCGACCGCATGGCCGCCGTAGAAATCCAAAATCTTGCGGCCGTCGCGCGCGTGCAGCCACACGCCATCGCCATGCGCCACCTCGATCGGGTATTGCGCAAACACCTGCGCCAAGTGGCCCGAATGTACCGCCGCCAAATTTGCCGCTGCCATATTTCCCCTCAGGTCCATCCCGGTGCGGGCGCCGTGAGACCGGTGGTCTCGGCCAGTCCCAACAAACGGTTCATCCACTGAATCGCGCCGCCGGCGGCACCCTTGTTCAGATTGTCGAGCACCGACATGACGGCAATGGAATTGCCGTTGCTCACCGCTCCAAGGTGCGAGTAATTGCTGGCCGCGACGTCCTTGACGCGCGGCGCCGCCTTTGCAACCCGCACGAACGGGCAGTCCTTGTAATACCGGGTCAGCGCATCCAGCGCCTCTGCGGTGCTGATCGATTTCTTCAGGCTGGCTTGCACGGTGACGTGGATGCCGCGCGCAAAGGGGCCCGAATGTGGCACGAAATTGAATTCCGCCTCGATGCCCGTCGCCAGCTTGGCGCAGGCGGTGATCTCGGGGACGTGCCTGTGGCTCAAGGCGCCGTAGCTGTAGAAATCGCTGTGTCGATGCGGGTGATGCGTGCCTTCGACCGGTTTGCGGCCGGAACCCGTGCTGCCGGTGATGCCGGTGACGAACAGCCGCGTGTCGGTCAAGCCCAGCGCCAGCAACGGTACGCTGGCGAGCAGAGTGGCGGTGGCAAAACAGCCGGGATGCGCAACGTGCGGCGTCGGCGATTTCTGCATATGCTCGGGAACCGCACAGGTGAATTCGCGAATTCTCGCCGGCGCGCCGTGCGCATGTTTGTAGACCGCTTCGTAGGCGGCCTGTGTGGCATAGCGAAAATCAGCGGAAATATCCACACAGTGCACGCGAGTGCCGGCGGCCACGGCTTTCGACAGAAGCTTGTCGACGATGGCGGCGGAAATGCCATGCGGGGCGGCGGAGAACAGCGCCGTCACCGGCGTGCGGCCGATGATGCCTTCGATTTCCCCGGCAGCGGCGAACTTGAGATCGGGATACGCCGATTGCAAATGCGCAAACGCGCCCGACACCGGTGCTCCCGGCTGGCTGTCCGACAGTATGGCGGCAACCACAAGCCTCGGATGACCGGCAATGAGGCGCAGCAGCTCGCCGGCCACGTAGCCGGTGCCGCCGAGAATGATCGCCGGCGTGGCCGCGCTCATTCGCCGGCTACTTTGGACTGCCGCACATTGCGCAGTCCCAGCGATGCGATGATGTGGTCGCCGAGATCCGCCGGATGACTGATGGCATTGAAGGCCTCGACATTCATCTGCTCGCGAATGATTTCGATTCCGACTTGATTGTCGGTCGCGGGCCCGGTTACCACGCAGGGCTCGATGCCGAATCGCTCGCGCAGCAATTTGACACCGCCCCAGGCGGCGACCGGGTCATTGGCCGATAGGACCACGGCGGTCAGCGCCGACTTGATGTCGGGCTGGCGCAGGATGGATTCAACGCCATAGGTACCCAAGAGGCCATCGCCCAACTCGAACACGATGGCATCCGGTTGCCCGGCGGCCATTTCCGACAGCATGGTACGCGTCAGCGCCGGTCCTGATTTTTCGGTGGTGGTCACCACCCCCAAGTCCGTGAACAGCATGGTGCGCCTGGCACCGGAATCCTCGAAGGCCATGATGTCGCGGCGCAGGGACACGCCGGTGGCCTTGAAGGCATCGACAATGAGTCCACGATGGCGCATGCGCGCGATGATGGCCGATGCGGCGGCGGTTTTTCCCGCCTCCATGCAAGTGCCCGCGAGCGCAACGACCGGCACGCCGCGCGCGTTCAACGCCGCGCCGTAGTCCAGAGGTTTGTATCCCACCTTGGCGGGCACGCCGATGCGCTCGCCAAGATAGGGAAAAGTCAGCACCGTACCCAATACCTTGCAGTCGAAGGGCTTGCCCTTGTCCTGCGTCGCCGAATCGCAGATGCCGAGCACGCCGCCGATGTTCAGCATTTGAATGATGTCGCCGGGGTTCAAGGTCTGCGGGATGTGGCCCGAATAGCCGAACAGCGCCTTACGGTGTCCGAGCGCGCCGACCACGATGTCGCCGCGCACCACCTTGGCCATGCGGCCGCTGGTCAGCTCCAGGGTGTTGTAATTCGCCTTGTTGTTCTGCACCTCGACCACCAACACCAGTCCTTCCTCGCAGGGAATTTCCGGGGCGATGCGCACCTCATGCGACAAACCGCAGGCTTGCGTCACCGAAGCGATCTTGTCGACCATGACCGTGCGCATGTTGCTCATGATTGCTTCGCAAGTGCGCCGGCGCGTTGGTAGAACACGCCCGTCAGCGCCAGCATTTTCGAATAGCCCAGCGCGTCGGCCGGCGTCCATTCTCCCGCCGACTCGCCGTAGACGCCCTTGGAGGCACTCATCAGCGAGTAGGGCGAGCTCACGCCTTCCACGAACACCGAACCGGGACGCAGCCGCACCCGCACCTCACCGCTGACCCGGGCTTGGCACGACTCAAGCAGCGCTTCGATATCGCGGCATACCGGATCCAAGTGCTGGCCCTCGTGCACCAGATCGCCGTAAGGCTGTGCCATCGATTCCTTGATGCGCGCTTGTTTGCCGGTCAATACCAATTTCTCCAGCTCGCGATGCGCGGTCAGCAGCACCTCGGCGGCCGGCGCTTCGAAGGCAACCCGGCCTTTGGTGCCGATCACGGTATCGCCGAGGTGAATTCCACGGCCGATGCCGAAAGGGCCCGCCAGCGCTTCGAGCTCTTCGATGATCGACACGGCGGCAAGCCGCTCGCCGTCGAGACTGTCCGGGACCCCTTGGGCGAATCCGATGATATGCCGCTCGGCGGCGCGCGGATGGGAGAATGCATCCTTGGAAAGCACCCACGCATCGTCGGGAATGCTGCCGTCCGAGGTCAGGGTTTCCTTGCCGCCGATCGTGACACCCCACAAGCCGCGATTCACCGAATACGCCGCGCCGAACGGCGGAATCGGCAGGCGGTGTTCCTCGAGATATTTGAGCTGTTCAGGCCGTTTAAACGCGCGGTCGCGCACCGGGGCGATGATCTCCAGATCCGGCGCCAGCGTGCGCAACGCCACTTCGAAACGCACCTGATCGTTGCCCGCGGCGGTGCAGCCGTGCGCGACCATCTTGGTTTTCAGCGAGAGCGCCATTTGCGCAATGGTTTGCGCCTGCAGAACGCGCTCCGCGCCGACGCACAAGGGATAGACATTGCCGCGGCGGACGTTGCCCATGATCAGGAATTTGAGCACCTGATTGAAATACGCGCTCCTGGCGTCGACCAAATGATGCTCGATGGCGCCCAACAAGGCCGAACGCTCGGCCAGCGATTGCGCCGCCGCGGCATCGATGCCCCCGGTGTCGACGGTCACGGTGATGACCGGCCGTTGATACGTGTCCTTGAGCCACGGCACGCAAAACGAGGTGTCGAGGCCCCCGGAAAAAGCCAAAAGAATGGGCTCAGCGCCCTGCTCGGGACTCAATGTCATAGGGGTTAGCGTCCGAAGATCGCGAGGAGGCGGCGTCCCAGCTCGCGCTGCGCGCCGGCGCCGTCAGTGGCGATGAAAATCGTGTCGTCGCCGGAAATCGTGCCGACAACTTCCGGCCAGCGTGCGGTGTCGATGGCGACGGCCACGCTTTGCGCCGAACCGATCGAGGTTTTCAGCACGGTGAGATTGCTGCCGGCCGTCAAGCGAGCGCTGACGAACTGCTTGAGCGCCGAAAAATCATTTTTGGGCTGCCGCTCCGCCTCGGGCAGGACGTAGCGGTCGCCCATCTTGGCCACGCCGAGCTCGCGCAAATCCCGGCTGACGCTCGACTGCGTCGCGACATGGCCGAGTTTGCGCAGCAGGGCAACCAGTTCGGTCTGCCGTCCCACCGACTGCTCGCGAATGATCTTCGCGAGCATCGTGCGGCGCGCCGGGGCATTGCCGTGTTCGGGCTCGGATCTAAGCATGTTGCGGCTCTTGCATAAATTTGCGCCAATGCTGCATAAAAATGCAGGCGCTGTCAATACGCCGCATCGCCCTGGTTGAGAAAGGCGCGCAGCCGCTCGAGTTCGGATTCGAGGCCGGCGCGAAACTTGCGCTCACGGGGCGCGCGGCCGATGTAGCCAAACGTTGCCCGCAGGCCGCCGTCGGCCACGGCCACATTCCCCCAGCCGATGACGCGGGCATGCCACAGCAGCGGCAGGGCGTAGTAGCCCAGCTTGCGCTTCGGCGCCGGCGTGTAGGCCTCGAAACGGTAGGCCCAGCCCCAGAACATCTCGAACCGGCGGCGGTCCCAAACGACCGGATCGAAGGGCGTGAGCAGGCGCACGGCATCGTCGATTCGCCAGCGCGCCGATTGGGGCGTGTCTTCGGCCGGCCAGTACCACTCGATGCCATCCAGCCGCGCCGATTTGAGCCGCTGCTTGGCGCGCGCCACGGTCGCCGCACGTTCCGCCGCCCACTGCGGGACGCCGTAGCGCAAACGGCTGAGAAGGAACCCGAGGCTCGGCGCGGGCAGCGGCGCGTATTTGCGGATCGCCACATCGGCCAGCGCGTCGATAACGGCGTGCCGCTGCGCGGTAGTTGCATCCGCCGCCCGCGGCGAAGCTGCGCGGACAGCATAAACACGGGTGCCGCCCACGCGCCGCGCGACGCGCAGCATGCCGCGATAGTGCATGGTGTCGAGCAGCTGAGTACTCGCGTTGGAGGATCCACCGAACCAATTGGCTGCCTTGCCATGAGCGAAATGTGCATCCACCTCGCGCGGATGCACCACACCGCGTGCGCGAATGAATGCCAGCACCGCCTCGGCCTGCTGCGCGCGCGCCGCGCTCCAAGGCGACGTCGTCCATAGCGCGGCCGTGTTGTCGCCCGGCGGCACACGCGGATGCATCAATTCATGCAGCGTGCGCGGCACAAAGCCGTAGTTGACGAAAAAATCTTCCTCCAGCGGAAGCTTCGGATACAGCCGTTCGAGGTCTCCCGCGCAATAATCCCGGACGCGATGGCGCAGCGTAAGGTCTTGGGCGCGGGCCGGCGCTCGGATCGGATCGGCCTGCACGAAGCCCAGTTTCTTGATCGCACGCCCGAGCGTGGTCGGCTTGAACAGCGAGCGGGCGACGGCGTAGCGGCGCAGGGTATCCAGCGTGAGCGGCATGCGCCGATCATAGCGAAACCCCCGCGCCGCAGAGCAGTGCGAGTTACAGTAGCGCCGATGCTGGAAACCATTGAAGTCGAAACCGCGGCCAATCCCAACGCCGCCATCATCTGGCTGCATGGTCTCGGCGCCGACGGCCATGACTTCGAGCCGATCGTGCCGGAACTTGAGCCACGCGGCGAGCGCGCCTGGCGCTTCATTTTTCCGAATGCTCCGGTCCGTCCGGTGACCATCAATGGTGGCATGCAGATGCGTGCCTGGTACGACATCAAGGGTCTGGATCGCAACAGCGCGGAAGACACGGCCGGTTTTCAGGCGGCGGATGGGCAAATCCGGGAACTGATCGCCAGGGAAGCCACGCGCGGCATCCCGACCTCAAGACTGGTGCTCGCCGGGTTCTCGCAAGGCGGCGCCGTCTCCCTTTACACGATGACCCGGCTCAAAGATAAATTGGCCGGTGTCATGGCGCTATCCTGCTACCTGCCCGCAGTGCAGAGCTTTGGCGCCGAGCGGCAGCCGGCTAACGACGCCACGCCGATATTCATGGCCCACGGAATAGCGGATCCCATGTTGCCGATGGCGCTGGGAGCGAAATCCCGCGATTTTTTGCGCGCCCACGGCTACACGGTTGATTGGCGCGAGTATCCAATGGCGCATGCGGTTTGCCCGACGGAAATCGCCGATATTCGTCAATTCTTGTCTCGCACGTTGGCTTAAAATCATGGCGATGAAGAAAGCAATGCTACCGTTCCTCAAGTCGGATGCCGAAAAGGGCGCGGCGCGGGCCGACGCGGCCAAGCAGCAGGTTCGAGCGGCGAAGGCGGCGCTCAAACGAGCCCGAAAGCTATTCAAGGCCGCGAAAAAGTCTGCGAAACAGGCGCGAAAAAAGCTCGAAGCGGCGGCGGCGGCGACCCGCCGGCCAAGCCGCCGCCGGCCGGCGCGCTTAGGCAAGCCCGCGGTGAAGGCGCCGGCGGTGAAGGCTGCCAAGAAAGCACCGGTTTCCCGCAAACGGCGCCGCGCGCCCAAAGTCCGCGTCGCCGCGGCAGCGGACCATCTGCGCTCAGCCTCTGATGTCGCAAAATCGGTCATCGAGCGGCTACGAAGTGCGCCCCCAACCCTGCCTCCGGCACCGGTGATTCCAGCGGATCCCGATATTCCCAATCAATCCCCCGAAGTCAAACCTGATTAGAGATCGGGCTCTTCCCGTCAATGCGGCGCAGTCGGCACGATGCCGGGGAATAGCAGGGCGATCAGAAACATCAGGAAAAACGCCGCCAGCAGCGCCAAGAGTTGACCGAGCACCCAGACTCCAAAAGCCTTGCGCGTGGACAGACCCTGGATCTCGCTGAATCCCATCACTTGCAGAACGACGCTCCATAGCATCAGCAGCACGTATACCGCGAATTGCAGGCGCAGCACGAACGCCACGAAACCATCCACGTCGCCGCCCGGGGTCGCGGCGCCCGGCGTATCGATGATGGCGGCTTCGCCGATGAACAACGCCGTCAATGCCCACAAAACCAATGAGGCAGCCACCGGAATTCCGCCGTAGGCAAGAACGTGGAACACCTGGTTGCGCTTGGACGTACCGCCGGCCCGGGCGCCCAGACGGCCATAGATGGCGGCAAACAGATACAGACTGAGTACCCCCCAGATGGGTCCGAACATCAGGGAGCTTTGCAGCACGTCCGCCGCGCTGACGTGTGTCCCCGCGAATTGGGTTCGATACACCGCTATGGAGGTTGCGACCCCTTGCGCAGCTGCCAGCAGATAGTCTGTAATTCCTACAGGCTGCGATGCCAATTCACGAAACACGCGTCGGGGCTTGAGCCAGACATCTTTCAGCGGGCGAACGGGTACGGTACTGGCCACTTCCAGAGCCTACGCAATCCACGCCACCGACTCCAGTATCACTCGCAGATGACAGCGGACTTTTTCAGGGCTACTCTCACAGTGAGTTTTGAACGAT
Source organism: Steroidobacteraceae bacterium (assembly GCA_035571175.1). Lineage (GTDB taxonomy): Bacteria > Pseudomonadota > Gammaproteobacteria > Steroidobacterales > Steroidobacteraceae > Bog-1198. The sequence goes on from DATMKO010000006.1 coordinate 21,141, forward strand.
CTCCCAGGAGAAGAGTGACCATGGCAAAAAAGAGCAAGTCGAAAAAGCGCAAAGCGAAGAAGCGTCCGATGGCAAAAGCCAAGCGCGGCGCTGCCAAACGCACATCCGCAAAAAAGAGCGCCGCAAAAAAGAAATCGCGGCCGATGAAGGCGAAGCGCAAGGCAAAGGGGAAGTCGAAGGCGAAGTCTGCGCCGAAGAAGGCTGCGCCCAAGAAGGCAATGGCGAAACCGGCGCCGAAGCCTGCGCCGAAACCCGCGCCCGCGCCGGTGGCCGTAGCAGCTCCGCCCAGGCCAAAACCCGCGGCCCCCATGACGCCGGCGCCGATGGCGCCACCGCCGTCAATGCCGGCTGCCGAGCCAGCCGCACCGACATCGATCGCTGCATGGCCGGACCCGAAACCGACGGGGATGTAAACCGACGGGGAAGTAGGAAATCGATTGAGTGGCAGTTTAGGCGCGTACCAGCCCTTGAAGAGGGCGCGCGCCGCTACTGTCCGGAAATACTCGCTTGGCCAGAGTATTGGCATCGACGTGCATGTGCTCGTCGAGTACGCCTTTGAATACGCTGCGCAAATCCAGCGTGGGCTTCAAATCGCGGTTGTCGAGCAGCGCCGCCGGCCCAAGGCCCGGCCAATCGGCAATCACCCGACCGCCGCGCACCGCGCCTCCCACGAGGAATGCGCAGCCGCCCGTTC
>DATMKO010000007.1:0-2700 GCA_035571175.1 Steroidobacteraceae bacterium
GCGCAGGAAAAAAACCGATTTTTGCGACATATGTCGCATGAATTGAAGACACCGCTGGCAAATATTCGCGAAGGGACCGAACTCTTGATGGACGGCGCAGTCGGTGAGCTGAAAAGCAGCCAGCGCGAAGTCACGGCGATCCTGCGCGAGAACGGTATGAAGCTACAGCGCCTCATTGAAAATCTACTGTCCTTCAGTGCCTGGCAGGCGAAGAGCGTCGGCCTCGAGGTCTCGGAATTCAAATTGCGGCCCTTGATCAAGAGCGTGCTGGAGAATCAGCAGCTCACGCTGGTGGCGCAGCGCGTGCGCCTCGACGTGCAGGTGGAAGATCTCACCGCCCTGGCCGACCGCGCCAAAGTGCGTCTGATCCTCGACAATCTGCTGTCCAATGCGGTCAAGTTCACGCCGCGCGGCGGCACAATTTCACTGCACGCTCACGGCGAGCGTGAACAGTTGATACTCGATGTGATGGACAGCGGGCCGGGTATCCCCGCCGATGAGCGCAACAAGATATTCGAGGCCTTCTACCAGGGAAAAACTCCGCAAGGCGGTCATGTCAAAGGGACGGGAATCGGCTTATCGGTGGTGACCGAATTCGTCAACGCGCATGGCGGCAGCATCGAGATCCTCGAAGCCAAGGCCGGCGGAGCCCACTTTCGGGTGCGATTGCCCCTGCGCCAGCCCTCACAGGTGCGTGCAAAAGCTCATGCTGCGTAGCAAGCAGCGCGTCGCAGCATGCGCGCTCGCCGCCCTCGGGGTGGGCGGTTGCGGTGCGCTGGGAGGTTCCAAGCCCCCTCCAGCCCCCGTACCTGACCACCCAACGCAGGACGCCAGCTACATCGCTCCGCTGCTCGAGATGATGAGCAATTTGCCGCAGGGCGATCCCGCCCGCCAGGCGGAACTGTTCCAACAAGCCAAGGATGCGGCCGAACTCACGCCCACCACCAGCAACAAGCTGAGGTATGCCCTGGCGTTGGCGACCCCCGGCTTCGGCGGGTCCGATCCCGTCGCCGCACAGCGACAGTTGTCGCAATTGCTGGCCAGGCCTGAGACTCTATTGCCAGCGGAGCGCTTATTGGCAGCCGTGGAGCTTAAGGAAGTCGAACAGCGGCTGATCCTGCAGGCCGAAAACAAGCGCATGCGGGACGAGGCGCCTCGTGATTCCGCTGATGCGCGTGAAAAGGTGCAGGCGGCCAACCGGCGCTTAGCCGCAGAGCAGGACGAAAATGCGAAGTTGCGCAAGGCCTTGGACGAGGCTAGGGCTAAACTCGAAGCCATTACCCACATCGAACAACGATCGAGCGGCGTCCAAAAGCCATGAACTTAACATCGGAGAGAGATTGAATTGAACGCCTACTCGATTGCCGCCACCACCCCCCTGTCGACCGGCTTGCCGGCCGGTTCGCGCGACACCCAGGCGCCGCAAAAGCGCAAGGCCCGCATTCTGGTAGTGGACGACGATCCGGGGTTGCTGCGACTTCTGACCATCCGCCTGCGCGCCGAGAACTATGACGTGGAAGCGGTCGAAAGCGCGTCGGCCGCGCTCGCCGCCTGCGTACGCTTCCGGCCGGATCTGGTGATCACGGATCTGCGCATGGACAACATGGACGGCATCGGCCTGCTCAAAGAGCTGCAGAGCCGCTGGCCGGGTTTGAAGGTCATCATCTTGACCGCCCACGGCACCATTCCGGATGCCGTGTATGCGACCCAAAGCGGCGCATTCGGTTTTCTCACCAAGCCCGTCGACAAGCAGGAACTGCTCGATCACGTGCAGAAAGCGCTCAAAGTGTCGGGCTTTGCGCACGTCGACGAGGATTGGCGCGCCAGCATCATCACGCGCAATCAACTGATGGAAGACAAGCTGGCGCAGGCCAACATGGTCGCCGGAACCGATGCGCGAGTGCTGCTCACGGGCGAGAGCGGCACGGGCAAGGAACTGCTGGCCCGCGCGATTCACGAAGCCAGCCCGCGGCGCAACAAACCCTTCGTCACCATTAATTGCAGTGCGATGGCGGAGAACCTGCTGGAATCGGAGCTGTTCGGCCACGAAAGAGGCGCGGTAGCGGGCGCCACCCGCGCGCAAAAAGGCCTGTTCGAGACCGCGGACGGCGGCACGCTGCTGCTGGATGAAGTCGGCGACATGCCGATGCGGCTGCAGGTGAAGCTGCTGCGCGTGCTGCAGGAAAATGCCATTCGCCCGGTGGGCGGCGCGGACGTCGTGCAGACCAATGTACGCATCATTTCCGCGACGCATCGCGACTTGCACGAGCTGATGGTCGCCGGCCAGTTTCGCGAGGACCTGTACTACCGTCTGAATGTGGTGCACATCGAAGTGCCATCCTTGGGCCGACGCCGCGAGGACATTCCGTTGCTGGTGGCGCATTTTCTCGAACAAATCGCCAAGGAAAGCGGCCAGCGCAAGATTTACGCGCCGGAAGCGGTGGAGCTTTTGGCCACGGCCGAGTGGCCGGGCAATGTGCGCCAGCTCTACAACGTGGTGCGGCAGAACGTTGCGCTATCGAACGGCCCGATCATCACCGCCGAATTGGTGCAGCAATCCTTAGGCGGCAATCCGATTCGGCTGCCCTCCTTCGACGAGGCGCGCGATGAATTCACGCGCAATTATCTGTCGCAGATCCTGCAGATAACGACCGGCAATGTGAGCCAGGCGGCGCGCCTGGCGAAGCGCAATCGCACCGA
>DATMKO010000008.1:0-3549 GCA_035571175.1 Steroidobacteraceae bacterium
ATGCAGCCGGAGATGACGCTGCTGGCGGTGGCGCCGATGTTTCATGTGACCGGCATGCAGGGCGGAATGAATGGGCCGCTGTATGTCGGCAACACCATGGTTCTGCTGCCGCGCTGGGACCGCGAAGCCGCTGCGCAGTGCGTTGAGCGCTACCAGGTCTCGAGCTGGACGGCGATCCCGACCATGATCCAGGATTTTTTCTTGAATCCGAATATCGATCGCTACGATTTGTCGTCGATTCGCCGCCTGAGCGGCGGTGGAGCCGCCATGCCGGCCGCCGTCGCGCAGCGGCTCGCGGACATCGGCGTCACCTACGTCGAGGGCTATGGATTGTCGGAGACCATCGCGGCGACGCACATCAATCCCGCGCAGCGGCCGAAAAAACAGTGCCTGGGCATTCCGATTTATGGCGTCGACTCGCGCATCATCGATCCTACGACGTTGCGCGAACTGCCGCCGGGGGAGGTTGGCGAGATCATCATGAGCGGCCCGCAGGTATTCCTCGGCTATTGGCATAAACCCGAAGACACCGCACAGGTATTCATCGAGCTGGATGGCAAGCGATTTTTCCGCAGCGGCGATTTGGGAAAGATGGATGAGGACGGCTATTTCTTCATGGTCGACCGGCTGAAGCGCATGATCAACGCTTCCGGTTTCAAAATCTGGCCTACCGAGATCGAATCGCTGATGTATCAACATCCGGCGGTTCAGGAAGCCTGCATCATTGCCGCCAAGGACGCGTATCGCGGCGAAACCGTGAAGGCCGTGATCGTGCTGCGCAGTGAATTTCGCGGCAAAGTCGAGGGTCAGGCAATCATCGACTGGTGCCGGGAGAACATGGCGGCTTACAAGGTGCCGCGCATCATTGAGTTCGTCGACGCATTGCCCAAATCCGGTGCCGGCAAGATCATGTGGCGCGAGCTGCAGGAGCGCGAAAACGCAAAACCTATTCTTCAGGCGGTCGCTCAATCATGAAAGCATTGCTGAGTCACAAGCCCGGCGGACCTGAATCCTTGGTGGTCGAAGAAATAGCGGATCCTGTTCCGGGTCCGGGACAAGTCCTGATCAAGGTGCGGGCGGTGGGGGTGAATTTCCCGGATCTGCTCATGATCCAGGATCTATATCAGTTCAAGCCGCCGCGGCCATTTTCACCGGGCGGCGAGCTTGCCGGCGTGGTGGAAACCACAGGCGCCGGTGTCGTCAACGTGAAGCCCGGCGATCGGGTGCTGGTGAGCCCGGTGCGCAGCGCCATGGCGGAGAAGGCCATTGGCCAGGCGAACAATTGCTGGAAAATACCCGACGCCATGCCGTTCGATGCGGCCGCCGCACTGCTCATGACCTACGGCACGTCGCAGCATGCGCTCAAGGACCGGGCGCAGCTGCGCGCGGGCGAAACCCTGCTGGTGCTGGGCGCCGGCGGCGGTGTCGGTCTGGCGGCGGTGGAGTTGGGCAAGCTGATGGGAGCGCGCGTCATTGCCGCTGCCTCGAGCCCCGAGAAGCTGGCGCTGGCGCGCGAACACGGCGCGGACGACACGGTGCAATATCCGCTCGGGCCGCTCGACAAGAGCGCGGCGCGGGCTCTCACCGACGGCTTCAAGGCGGCCTGCGGTGCCGACGGCGCCCAGGTGATCTACGACGGCATCGGCGGCGACTACAGCGAGGCCGCGCTGCGCGCGATCGCCTGGGGCGGTCGGCAGCTGGTGATCGGGTTCACCGCCGGCATTCCGAAGCTGCCGATGAATCTGCCGCTGCTCAAGGGCTGCCAGATCGTCGGGGTGTTTTGGGGAGAATGGACCACCCGCTATCCGGCATTGCATGCTGCAAACGTTGCGGCGCTGTTTGCGCTGTATTCGGAAGGAAAAATCAAACCCGCCGTGACCGAAAGATTTCCGCTGGCCCGCGGCGCCGAGGCGATTGCCCGGTTGGGTGCGCGGCAGGCGCGCGGCAAAATTGTGGTCACAATCGATTGAGGCGTGGCGCAATTGCCGCGACCAACCAACCTACCAGGAAACCATCATGGATCTCACATTCTCCAAGCAAGAGGAAGCGTTTCGCGACGAAGTGCGCGCCTTTTTCGCCGCCGAACTACCCAAGGACATCCGCGACAAGCTGGAGATGGGGCGGCACATTTCCAAGGACGACATGGTGTGTTGGCAAAAAATCCTGTTTCGAAAGGGCTGGGGCGCGCCCAATTGGCCCACCAAGTTCGGCGGCACCGGCTGGAACGTCGTGCAGCAGCATATTTTCGAGGAGGAGCGCGCCGAGGCCTGCGCGCCGCCGCAAAACGTCTTCGGTCTGAAGATGCTGGCGCCGGTCATGCAGAATTTCGGCAACGCCGCGCAGCAGGAATTTTTTCTGCCGCGCATCCTTTCCGGCGAACATTGGTGGTGCCAGGGGTACTCGGAACCCGGATCGGGCTCAGACCTCGCGTCATTGCGGACCAGCGCGGTTCGCCAGGGCGATCACTACATCGTCAATGGCCAGAAGACCTGGAACACCATGGGCCAGTATGCGGATTGGATATTCGCCCTGGTGCGCACCAGCACCGAGGGACGCCAGCAGCAGGGCATCTCGTTTCTGCTGATCGACATGAAATCTCCGGGCGTGAGCGTGCGCCCGATCATCATGCTCGACGGTGGACACGAGATCAACGACGTGTTCTTCGACAACGTGAAGGTTCCCATCCAGAACCTGATCGGCGAGGAAAACAAAGGCTGGACCTACGCCAAGTTCTTGTTGAGCCATGAGCGCAGCGGCAATGCGGGAATCGGCGCGTGCAAGCATGCGCTCAAGAAGCTGAAGGAAATCGCCGCCGCCCAGCCCGCCAACGGCAAGCCGCTGATCGAGGACTCGCGCTTCCGCGATCGCATCGCGCAGGTGGAAATGGAATTGATGGCGCTGGAAATCACAAACTTGCGCGTGCTGTCGGGATACGCCAAGGACCAGAAGGCCCAGTCCTTGGGGCCCGAGGTATCCATGCTCAAGATCAAGGGATCGGAGATCATCCAGACCCTGGCCGAGCTCAAAATGCACGCCCTGGGCCACGATGCGCTGCCCTATGTGCGCGAAGCGCTGGATATCAAATGGGCCGGCAATCCGTTGCTCAATGCGCACTATGGGAGCTATGCGCCGCCGTTGTCGGGTCAGTACTTCAATCAGCGCAAGACGACCATCTACGCAGGGTCCACCGAAGTTCAGAAAAATATCATCTCGCAGATGATCCTGGGCCTTTAAGAGAGAATCATGGAATTCGACTACACTGAAGAACAGCTTGCATTGCAGGACACGCTGCAGCGCTTCATTTCGCGCGATTACGATTTCGACAAGCGCAAGGCGATCCTCAAGTCGGAACTGGGCTTTTCTGCCGAAGCCTGGAAGCAGTACGCAGAGCTCGGCCTGTTATCGCTGCCCTTCCCCGAAGACGTGGGCGGCCTGGGGGGCAGCGCCGTCGATGTGATGTTGGTGATGGAGCAATTTGGGTCGGGATTGCTCATGGAACCCTACTTGAGTTCGGTGGTCTTGAGCGGCGGCCTGCTGCGCGATGCAGCT
>DATMKO010000009.1:0-3385 GCA_035571175.1 Steroidobacteraceae bacterium
TTTGTCGGCGCGCCAACGGTGAGAACTTATGTACTCGGGGAAGCCGATGTGCAGCCGACGCCGCAACAACTCGAGCAGATGCGCGGCTTGGTTCACCAGGCCATGGAGGAGGGGGCCTTGGGCCTCACGACCATGCTCATCTATGCGCCTGCAACCTATGCGAGGACGCCCGAACTGATTGCGCTCGCCCAAGAATCGGCGCGCTGCGGAGGCATTTATACGGCTCACATGCGCAGCGAGGGCGACCACATCGAGTCCGCACTGCAAGAAACCATCGAGATAGCAAAGGCGAGCGGTGCACCGGCTGAAATTTATCACCTGAAAATTTCGGGCAAGGACAACTGGGGCAAAATCGACAAGGTTATTGCCACCGTTGATCAGGCGCGCGCGTCCGGTGTGCGCATAACCGCGAACATGTATACCTATACGGCCGGGGCTACCGGACTCGATGCGGCGATGCCGCCGTGGGTGCAGGATGGGGGACTGGAGGCGTGGATCAAGCGCTTGCAGGATCCTGCGGTTCGGGCGAAGGTGATCGCAGAGATGCGCAACCCGCATCCAGGTACCTGGGAAAACCTCTACGGCGCGGCAGGTCCCGACGGCATACTCTTCCTCAGCTTCAAAAACCCGAAGTTAAAGCCGCTGACCGGCAAGACGCTCGCCGAGGTGGCCAAGGCGCGAGGTGTTTCGCCGGAGGATGCGGCCATCGACCTGGTGATCGAAGACGGCACGCGCGTTGGTGTTGCGTACTTCTTGATCAGCGAGGCGAACGTACGCCGTCAAATGTCCCTGCCTTGGGTGAGCTTTGGTTCGGACGAACAAGGCGACGCTCCCGAAGGAGTATTTCTGCTGTCGGCCGCGCATCCGCGCGCCTACGGCAACTTTGCCCGGGTGTTCGCCAAGTACGTCCGCGAGGATCATGCCTTGACTACCGAAGAAGCCGTGCGCCGGATGACTTCGCTGCCGGCCGACAATCTGGCGCTCAAGGACCGAGGGCGCCTGCGGCCGGGAGCGTTCGCCGACCTCGTGGTATTCGATCCGAACACGATTCAGGATCACGCCACGTTCGAAAAATCGCATCAACTCAGCACCGGAGTCAGTTACGTCATCGTCAACGGCAAGCTGGCATTGAAGGACGGCAAGGCGACCGGCGCGGCCACGGGCAAAGTGGTGAGAGGCCGCGCATGGACCGGTGCCAGCGGCGGCGGCTGCCGGCGTGCGCCAAGCGACTGGGCGTGGGCCAAATGACTTCAACAGTGGCTCAGTGCGAGCGCACTACTTGTAGCGAACACCGTGTTTGACGACGATGTTCACGTGTTGGAGAAGGTCGATGTAGCGGAGCACGTCGCCATCGACGGCGATGATGTCCGCATACTTGCCTTCGCTGATCGATCCGTAATCGTTGTCGACCTTCATTTGTACCGCGGGCCAGTAGGTGGCGGCGCGAATCGCAGTCATCGAGTCCACGCCCAGTTTGTTGACCCAGGTATCCAGTTCGCGCCACGTCGAACCGCTGTGAAAATTCATCGGCACGCCGCTATCGGTACCGATCAACATGACGACGCCGGAATGCTGAAGCTGATGAAACTTGGTATCCAAGGTGGGCCGCCGCAGCGGCATGCTCTGAAAGTAGCTTAATTGTCCGGGGTGGCGTATCGATGACTTGATATCCGCCACGATGTCGGCAGGCAGGTCCCGCTGCCAGGCTGGATCGTCGAGCTGCATGGCGTTGTCGCGCAAATATTCGTAATTTAAAAGCACGCTGATCGTCGGCGTCCAAAAAAGCGGGCCAAGATTACCCTTTGCGCTGCGCTCCGCAATCATGGACAAAATATCAGCGGGATAGCCGGGGGCGGTCGCAAGGCCGGTATGCTCGAAACAGTCCACGTTGTATTTGAGCCCACGCCGGATCTCCTCGAGACGGTGAGCATGCGCCACTACCGGCAGGTGGTGCGCATGAGCCTCCTCGACCACCGCTTTGACCTCTTCTTCCTGCATCAAATCCTGATCGATGAGCTTGATGATGTTGACGCCGGCTGCCGCCAGTTTCCTGACTTTATTGCGGGCGTCTTCGACCCCGTTTACCCCCCAGCGAAAATATTCAGTACCGGGATAAGGAGCATGCTGGATAAAGGGACCGGATACATACAAAGTGGGACCGGGGATCTCCCCTCGATTGATGCGATCTCGCACCGAGATGATGGCCTCCAGCGGCGCGCCCAGGTCGCGTGCGCTGGTGACGCCTGCCATGAGCAACTGGTGCGCCGACGCCGGCATGATTTCCCTAGCCAGACGCGGGCTGCTGCCATAGGTCTTGTCCCAATGTACGTAGTCGCTGTGGCCTGCCAGGTACGTATGCACGTGGGCATCCCACAATCCCGGCAGCACCGACATGCCGGCGGCGGAGATCACTGTGGCGCCGGCTGGCACCGCCAAGGTGTCCACCGTGCCGACGGCTGTTATACGCTCGCCCTCGATGAGCACGACGCTGTGGTCAAGCGGCGTGCCGCCGAACCCGTCGATCAAGCGGCCTCCCACCAGAGCGATGACGCCCGCCGAATTGGCTGTGCCCGCGAAACATGCGAGCAAGCACGTCGCCAGGACGAGAAGCGTATGTTTCAGCATGCGTCTATGATACACAGCAGCAAAGCACGAAGGGGTATTGCAATGGCCAATCGAATTTGCTTCGTCGAACTTCCAGTCGGATCCACCGCTCCCACCAAAGCCTTTTACGCCAGTGCGTTCGGCTTTGGGATGACCGACTTCGGTCCGACGTATTCGTGCACGATGACGGGTGACGTGGATCTCGGGCTTCAGGGCGATGCCAAGGAAGCATCGCGTGCTCCGCTTCCCGTTATTCAAGTCGAATCACTCGAAGATACTGAAGGACTCGTCACGCGTGCGGGCGGGGTTGTCACAAGAGCGGCCTTCGGCTTTCCGGGTGGCAGACGCTTTCACTTCCGAGATCCTGCCGGTAATGAACTCGCCGCCATGCAGCCGGATTGAATTGAGCTCGGACCTCGCGGACTTGAATGCGCGGCCGCTGCCGAGTTGGTACGATGCGGCCAAATTCGGGATCTTCATCCACTGGGGCCTCTGGGCCATCCCCGCTTTCGCCGCCCGCCTCGGGTCGATCACGGATGCTGTCAAGGCGGACTACGATCGCGCGATGGCGATGATTCCCTATACGGAGTGGTATGCGAATGCGATCAAGGTTGCCGGCACGCCCTCCGCGCAGTTTCATCAACAGACCTATGGAGATGCACCCTATGAGGCGTTCAGAGAACCGTTTCTCGACGGTTTGAAGGCGTGGGACCCGACGGCGTGGGCCGAAGTCTTTCGTGATGCGGGAGCAGGCTACGTGGTTCTCGTGACCAAGCACCAC
>DATMKO010000010.1:0-13629 GCA_035571175.1 Steroidobacteraceae bacterium
GTTACAACCATGGCCGCTACTATCCGCCGGTGGGTACCGTGAGGCCGGCTTTGCCGCCGGAGTACCGGCCGTACTATCACCGCGGATCGCCCTACTATTTCAGCGGCGGCATCTGGTATGCGCCGCGGGGTCCGGGCTTCGTGGTCGTGGCCCCTCCGGTGGGATTGATCATTGGCGCGCTGCCGCCTTACTACTCGACGGTGTGGCTCGGCGGGGTCCCTTACTACTACGCCGACAACGTCTACTACACCTGGCAGCCCGATCAGAACGGCTACGCCGTGGTCGATCCGCCGGACAATGCCGATGCGCCATCCGATCCGCCCAATACCGCACAAATGGATCTGATCATTTATCCGAAGAATGGTCAGAGCAAGGAGCAGCAGGCAGCGGACCAGTTTGAATGCCACAACTGGGCGAAAGGACAAACCGGATTTGATCCCACGCAGCCGGGCGGCGGCGCACCGGGAGCGGACGTGAACCGCAGCAACTACAACCGCGCCATGGCGGCGTGCTTGCAGGCCCGCGGCTATCAAGTTAACTAAGGAATTTGAGTGGAGCTATACGTGCAAGAATTTCCAACCCTGCCCATGAAGACTCTCGAAGAGATCAAGAGCAGGTTTTCCAATCAACGCCAGTGGCGCGATTTCGTGGCCGCGGTGTCCGCGGTCCAAAGTTCGGTGAACTATTCGACGGTACGACACTTGCAGTTCGCTACGATGTTCTTCAACAGCGCATGGGCGCGCGCATCGGAGCATCTGAGGCAAGCGTTAAACGCTCCGGGTGCGTATACACGTTACAGTGGGTTTGGCGTAAGAAACCTGCGGGCGTGACAGCGGCGCGGCGCCGGCGAGTCCAGTCTCCGAGCCGCAGATCTCCTACCTGCTCAGTGACGGTACGTAATCGTCAGTCCGATGGTGCGGGGTCTGAAGGTGTAGTCCCGTTGTAGACGGCTGTTGCCGTCGCCCGGATTGATGGTCCAGTTATAGGCCGTGACCGTGTGCGAGTCGGTGAGATTGTCGACGAAAGCGGCGGCCTGCCAGTCGCCGAAGGTCATGCCGGCGCGCATCGAGGCAATATTGGTCGCCGGCAGCGTGTAATCCTGCGGGTCGAATTGCAGGGTTCTGGAGTCCTGGGAGGGCGACAACCAGGTATTGCGGCTTTCATATTCATCGTCGACACGAATGAACGACTGATGATTGAACAGCATGAATTTGTATTCGAGGCCGATAGTGGCGGTGAAGGGAGCACCGGGTTGGCCCGGCGGCTCGCCGCTGTTGCCCACGATGGCATCACCCGAGGAAGCGATCGGCGTCGAGCCGGAAGTAAATGTCGAGTCCTTGGTGTAGCGCGCGCTGGTGTAGCCGGTGGCGATTTCCGCGGTGAGACTGTCGGTTATCGCGATGTCGGCCTGAATGTCGCCGCCCTTGGCCACGGCGGTGCCCAGATTGTCGATGAATGAGATCTGGCAAATGGGCGGCACGACGGTCTGCTGGATGTTGTCCCAGCGGATGTAGTAGATACTGCTGGCGATCTTCACGCGATTGTCGATGTTGTTCTTGGCGCCCACTTCGAAGCTGTTGACCGTATCGGAGTTGAACGTCGGGGGCGACTGGGTAATACCGAAGTTCGCAAAGTCTTGTGCGCAGGCTGCTTGGGGAACGGGATTGTTGGCACCGCCCGGGCGAAAACCCTTCGCGTACGTGGCGTAGTACAGGTTCCGCGGATCGTATTGATATGAAAAGCTAACCTTGGGCGTAAAGGAATTCTCCTTCTGGCTGACATCGACCGTCTGCGGCGGCAGAAACAATTGCGGGCCCCCGGTATACGAGTCATTGGTGAACTTCGTCCATGAATAGCGCGCGCCCAGCGTGAGCTTGTACTGATCGGTAAAGGAATAAGTCCCCTCCGCGAACAGGGCATATTGCTTGTCCACCGCCCGGGTCTGCAGCCAATATGAATCATTGGGGAAGGCGGGGCTTTCCGGCACCGGATTGCCGTTTGGATCCACGAACCAGTCCGAGTATGGCAGCCCGGTGGCCGCCAGCGACAATTCGTTCAACAACGGATCGTGAATCTGCTCAAGATAGGTCTGGCGGTCCTCGCTGAAGAAAACCCCCGCGGTCCAGAACAGCTTCGAATCGGCATCGTTCGATTGCAGCCGGATCTCCTGGGTGATGTTCTGCTGATGGTTGTCGATCGAGTTCGGCGCGCGGTAATCGAGCGCCCCCGGCGGCAGATGCACACCGTTACCGTCCAGCAGGGGATAGGGCGTCGATGCCGGCGATGTTGAACCGTCGGGATTGAAGTTGAGGAACACCGCCGATTGATAGAAGCCAAGGTTGTACAACGTGCCTTCGTAACCGGTTTCTTCCTTGCGGTGATAGTAAGAGGTATTCGAGATGAGTTTGGCGAAGCCCAGATTCCCTTCGACCTTGATCGCGGCGAGGTAGAACCGATCCGGATCCGAGCGCAGATCAGGATCCGCGCTGACCAACTGATTGTTGCCCGGATTCGAATACAGCGGCCAGTAATCCTCGACATTGTTTCGATACCGGTCCTGATAGTAAATGCTCGGCGTTACCGTCCATTGATCCGCAGGCGCCCAGATGAAGGCGAGCCGGTACAACACCGTCTCATCGTAGTTGGCGTTCGACTGCGTGGTCTGCAGCGTCACCGGATTGATGTTGTCGATGTAGCCGCCGTCGCGCCGGTACCAGACCGTCAGGCGCGCGCCCAGCTTGTCATCGATCAGCGGCCCGCCCGCCGCAATGCCGCCTTCGTAGCTGATCGAGCCGCTCTGCGTATACGACACCTCTTCACGGCCATAGAAGCTGTTGGTGGTCAGACTTGGCTGGGTGGTGATGTAGCGGACGGTGCCGCCTTCGGAGCCGGAGCCGAACAACGTGCCCTGCGGGCCGCGCAGCACCTCGACGCGGTCGATATCAAAGGCCTTCGGCAGCGCATCGTCGGGGTTGAAGGCGGTGGCTCGGATCTGAATGGGCGTGTCGTCTATATAAATGCCGGTGGTGCCGGCGCCGCCGCTGGAGGCGATGCCGCGAATGGCGATGTTGTTGGTGCCCGAGGTGTCGATATTGACCCCGGGCGTGAAGCGAACGATGTCCTGGAAATCCTTGATGCCGCGAATATCCATGGCATCTTGCGTCAGCGCCGTGATGCTCAAGGGAACCTTGCTGAGGCTTTCCTCGTGGCGGGTCGCGGTTACCGTGATTTCCTGCAGCGGTCCGGCGGCTTCGTCGACCGCAGCGGTATCCGCGTGGGATGCTGCCGTCGCAAACAGCGCCGCGAATGCGCAAAAGCCGGCGCAAGCGCCCGTTTTTCCGGCGTGGTCATTTTGCAACGCGCGAAGAGTGGCGAATTTCAACATGATGAATCCTTGGTGCCGCCAGCGATGTAAGCTCGTTTTGCGCCAAATCCCTGGCACATTGCAACATATCCGCAGGCTGGTTGAAAGGCCAAACCAAAAACAATACGTTGCTGACGCGCAACGAAGCAGCAGGCCAGCTGGCATCACCGATTGCGTTTGACTTGTGGGATCATGCCCAGGATGGATACTCCCGCCAGTCGCCCCAAGCGCAAGTCACTGAATCCCCTGCGGGCGCTGCTGCCCTTTTTACGTCCCTACCGGGGCGTCATGGTGGCTGCGGCGTGCGCGCTGCTGATCGCGAGCGGCGCCATGCTGGCGCTGCCGGTGGCCTTGAGCAAGGTCATCGATCATGGCATCGCCAACAAGGATGCCGGCACCATCAATTTGTATTTCAGCGGCTTGCTGGCGGCCGCCGTGATATTTGGATTGTTCGCGGCGCTGCGATTTTACCTGGTGACCTGGGTGGGCGAGCGCGTGGTGGCGGATCTGCGGGTCGCAATTTACCGCAGCGTGGTGCGCATGGATCCCATGTTTTACGAGACCACGCAGGTCGGCGAGGTGCTATCGCGCCTGACCACCGACACCACGCTGGTGCAGTCCATTGCCGGCGTCAATTTATCGATCGTGCTGCGCTCCACGCTGAATCTTGTGGGCGCGCTGGTGCTGATGGGATTCACGAGTGGCAAGCTCATGGACGTGATTCTGTTGCTGATGCCGGTAGTGGTCGCACCGCTCATTGTCACGGGGCGGCGCGTTCGCGGCTTGTCCCGGGCCTCGCAGGATCGCATCGCCGATACCAGCGGTCTTGCGGGGGAGACCTTGAACGCCATCCAGACGGTGCAGGCGTTCACCCTGGAGGAACTGCAGAGCCAGCGCTACGCCAAGGCCGTGGAAAACAGCTTTGCCACTGCGGTACGGCGCACCAAGGTGCGTGCGGCGCTCACCGCCGTCGGCATCATGCTGGTGTTCGGCGGCATTACATTCGTGCTGTGGCTGGGGGCGCGCCAGGTTGTCGGCGGCTCCATGTCCGGCGGGCAACTGACGCAGTTTCTCGTGTACGCGGTGATTGTCGGCATGTCTGCCGCCGCCCTGACCGAGATGTGGGGCGAGATTCAGCGGGCCGCCGGCGCCATGGAGCGTTTGACCGAGCTGCTGCAGGCACGGCCGGTGATCCGCGCGCCGGAGCACCCTGTCGAGCTGCCGCCGCGGGTCAGCGGCGCGATTCGCTTCGACAATGTCACGTTCCACTATCCTTCGCGGCCGCAGCATGCCGCGCTCGTGAACTTCAGCCTGGAGGTGACGCCGGGTGAAACCATTGCGTTTGTCGGCCCATCGGGCGCGGGCAAGAGCACGACCTTCCAGCTGTTGCTGCGCTTTTACGATCCTGATTCCGGCAGAGTGCTGATCGACGATCGGCGCCTCGCGGATTTGCGGCCCGAAGACCTGCGTAGCCAGATCGGGTTGGTGCCGCAGGAAACGGTGCTATTCGGCGCCAGTGCGCGCGAAAATATCCGCTACGGTCGTCCGACGGCCAGCGACGCTGAAATCGAGGCCGCCGCCGTTGCCGCGGCCGCCGACGAATTCCTGCGCAAACTGCCTCAAGGTTACGACACATTCCTCGGCGAGCGCGGCACGCGTTTATCGGGCGGCCAGCGCCAGCGCATCGCTTTGGCGCGCGCCATCCTCAAGAATCCTCCCATTCTCCTGCTCGATGAGGCCACCAGTTCCTTGGACGCGGAATCGGAGCGGTTGGTGCAAGAGGCGCTCGAGAAACTCATGCAGGGCCGCACCACCATCATCATCGCCCATCGGCTCGCGACCGTACTGAAAGCCGACCGCATCGTGGTTATGGATCACGGCCGCAAAATCGCGGTCGGCACTCACGCCGAATTGCTGGTGCACAGCCCTTTATACGCACGGCTTGCATCCCTGCAATTCGCTGCGGCGGCTGCCGAGTCGCTGGAGGCCGCGGAGGCGGCGCTGTAGAGGAGCGCGCTCCGCTACTTCAACAGGCCTTCTTCCTTGAGCGCTGCCTGCACCTTGGGTCGCTGCGCGATGCGCGCCTGATAGGCGGCGAGGGCCGGCCATCTCGCAAGATCGATTTTCACGATGCGCGTCCACTTCAATACCGTGAACAAATACGCGTCGGCTACGCTGAAGGTATTTCCGAGCAGGAAAGTCTTGTCGCCGAGAAAGCCCGTCAGCCAGTCGAATTTCTTGGTCAGCGCGTTGACACTGGCCTGTTTCATTTCGGCGGAGCTTTCGGGATTGAACAGCGGCGAGAATGCCTTGTGAACTTCCGACGTGATGTAGTTCAGCATTTCCATCAGTTGATAGCGCTCGAATGTGCCCGCGCGCGGCGCCAAGCCCGATTCCGGCTTTTGATCAGCCAGGTATTGAATGATCGCCGGTCCTTCGGTGAGTACGCGGCCGTCATCGAGCTCGAGCGCCGGGACCGTGCCCTTCGAGTTGATGGTCAGATAGTCCGCGCCGCCTGCGGTTTTCTTGGTCTTAAGGTCGGTCTTTACCAGGGTGTACGGCAGGCCCGCTTCGAGCAGTACGATATGCGGCGATAGCGAACAGGCGCCGGGAGAGTAATAAAGTTTCATTTTCTGATCCTTGATGTGGGGCGGGGATAATATCAGTCACGCTCACGGGATCACGCGCCGCGCCGTGAAGAACCCTTGCGAGTAAGGCGGCGCGGCAAGCGAGTCGATGCGCACGTAGCCGCCTCTGGAAGGCGCATGAACGAAGCGCTTATGGTCGAGCGCAATGGCTACGTGTAATTCCTTGTGCGCCAGCCTCATGAATATGAGATCGCCGACCTGCAAGTCTGCGCGTCGTACGGCCACGCCCAATCCCAGTTGCTCGGCGGCAGTACGCGGCACGCGAACGCCTGCGGCGGCCGCCGCGTAGAACACCAAGCCGCTGCAGTCGAAGCCGCCCGGTTCCGCGCCGCCGAATCGATACGGCTGACCGAGCATGGCGGTCGCGCCGTCAACCATCAAGGTGCGCTGATCCGGGGCCGGCGGTTGCGCAGCCGCTGCGCTCGGCGGCGCGGGCGTTGCAGGCGGCGGCGAATTTTTGTGCGGCGTGGCCGCGCATGCGCCGAGCATGATCGCTGCCGCGGCGGCGAGGACTGCCCTGATCAAGGCCGATTCAGGGAGCCCAGGGTCGTGGCCAATGCGGCGCCGACGATACCGGCTTCCGCGCGCATCGCACCGATGCATAGGCGCGCCTCACAGTGCAGTTTATCCATGAATTTCTCGGGCTCCTCGGTAATGCCTCCGCACAGTACGATGAGGTCGGGCCACAATAACGCATGCAGTTCGTTCAACACCAAATTCAATTCGCCCGCCCAACTGTCCCAGCTCAAATTCCCGGCCACCTTGGCGCGCCCCGAAGCGCGTTTTTCCGCTTCGCTGCCCGCCACCTGCAGATGGCCCAGCTCGGTATTCGGCACCAGGTGGCCGTCGACGAACAGCGCACTGCCGATGCCGGTGCCGAGCGTCAGAACCAAAACCGTGCCGGAAACATCGCGCGCAGCACCGTAGCGCAACTCGGCAAGACCCGCGGCATCCGCATCGTTGATGGCGTTCACGGGACGCCGCAGACGACGGCCCGCAAGTTCGGCGAGCGGTTGACCGATCCAGGCCTTGTTGAGATTGGCGGCCGTGCGCACGATGCCGTTGCGTATGACGCTGGGAAACGCCAGTCCCACGGCATGATCGCCCGGTACATTGGACACCACGGAGGCAAGGGCGCTGAGCAGGGCGTCGGTCGAGTCTTGCGCCGGCGTCGCGGTGCTGAAGCGCTCACCGGCAAATGCGCCGGTATTGAGATCGATCAATGCGCACTTTATGGACGAACCGCCGACGTCGATGCCTAGCGCCAAAGGGGATGTGCTCAACTGGAATACCGCATTCTGAGGATCGCCCCGCCCGCCGGGAGCCTAGGACTCTATAATAACCCGTAACGTGAACTCGATTGATACCCAGTTCGTGAACCGCCGAAACGTCGCCTTGCAGCCCGGCACGCTGCAGGCGGCGCTGTTGGACCGCCTCACCCGAACCCTCGGCAAGAATCCCGACACGGCAACGCTGCGCGATATGTACGATGCGCTGTCGCTGGCGGTGCGCGAAGAGCTGACCTTGCGCTGGCTTGCCACCCAGCGGCATGTGGCGAACGCGCATGTGAAACGGGTGTGCTATTTTTCGGTCGAATATCTGCCCGGCCGTTCGCTGCTGAACGCCTTGTCCAGTTTGGAAGGCGATTTGGTGCACGAGGCGCGCCTCGCGCTGCGCGCCATGGGTTGCGAGTTCGAGGACATCCTGGCGCAGGAAGTCGACCCGGGATTGGGGAATGGCGGTTTGGGCCGCCTGGCGGCGTGCTTCTTGGATTCGCTGGCGACACTGCATTACCCGGCGGTCGGCTATGGCATTCGCTACGACTACGGCATTTTTACCCAGGTCATCGGCGCCGATGGCGGTCAGCGCGAAGTCGCCAGCAGCTGGTTGCGTCTGCGCAATGTGTGGGAAACGCCGAGCGGCAGTGTGCGCTACACGGTGCGATTCGGGGGTCGCAGCGAGGCGGACGAGAATGCCGCCGTGGGCGAGGCGCACCGTTGGGTGGAAACGCGAGACATCTACGCCGTCGGATTCGATCAATTGATTCCCGGCAATGGCGGACCCACCGTCAATCACCTGCGGCTGTGGTCCGGGCGCGCAATCACTCCATTTCACATCGATGCGTTCAATGCCGGCGACTATGTCGCCGCCGTGTACGATCAGGTGGAAGCAAAGAATTTGTCGCGGGTGCTGTATCCCGACGATTCCACTCCGCAGGGCAAGGAACTGCGACTCAAGCAGCAGTATTTTTTCGTCAGCGCCAGTCTGCAGGACATGCTGGCGACCCACTTGAGCGAAGGCCGGACGCTCGCGTCCTTGCCCGACGCCGTCGCGATTCAATTGAACGACACCCACCCGGCCGTGGCGATCGCCGAGCTGATGCGGCTGCTCATCGACGAGCACGGCTTGTCTTGGGTGGAAAGCTGGCGCATCACGAAAGACGTGTTTTCGTATACCAACCATACTCTGCTGCCTGAGGCGCTCGAGACCTGGCCGGTATCCATGTTCGAACGGCTGCTGCCGCGGCACCTGGAAATCATCTATTTGATCAATCGCGATTTTCTGCAGGAGGTCGAGTCGCGCTATCCCGAGGATCCGGAGCGGCAGAGGGCTGTCTCGATCATCGATGATCAAGCGGACCGGCGGGTACGCATGGCGCACCTTGCCATCATCGGCAGCCATCGAATCAATGGCGTGGCGCAGCTGCACTCGAATCTCATGCGCCAGCATGTATTTCGCGAATTTGCGGAGATGTATCCCGACCGATTCATCAACGTGACCAATGGAATCGCCGTGCGCCGCTGGCTCAAACAATCGAATCCCGGCCTGTCGGCGCTGCTGACTCAGCACCTGGGAAGATCCTGGGAGAACGACCTCGAAGAGCTCGCGCGTCTGACCGGTGCGGCCGAAGATGCGGAATTTCGCCGCCAATTCCGCGGCATCAAGCGCACCAACAAGCAAAGACTTGCCGACGAGGTGATGCGGCGTTGCGGCGTCGAGATCGGCATCGATATGCTGTTCGACGTGCAGGTGAAGAGAATCCATGAATACAAGCGCCAATTGTTGAATCTGCTGTACGTGGTGAGCCGATACCAACGAATTCTCGACAACCCGCGCGCGAGCATCGTGCCGCGAGCCGTGATCTTTGCCGGCAAGGCGGCGCCGGGCTACGCGATGGCCAAGCTCATCGTCAAGCTCATCAACAATGTGGCGCGCACAATCGATTCGGACGAGTCCGTGCGCGACAAGCTGCGCGTGGCGTTTCTGCCGGATTACGATATTTCGCTGGCGCAGAAGATCATGCCCGCAGCCGACTTGTCGCAGCAAATTTCGACTGCCGGGATGGAAGCATCGGGAACGGGTAATATGAAGCTGGCCCTGAATGGGGCGCTGACCATCGGCACGCTGGACGGCGCCAACATCGAGATTTGCAATCATGTGGGCGCCGAAAACATGTTCATCTTCGGTCTCACCGCGGACCAGGTCGCGGCAAGGCGCGCGCAAGGTTACAGGCCCGGACTCGAGCTCGAGAGGCTTCCGGAGCTGAAGCGCACCGTGGACCTGATCGGGTCGGGTTTTTTTTCGCCGCGCCATCCCGAAGATGCCAAGCAGGTCGTGGATCGGTTGCAAAGCGACGACGAGCCGTTCCTGGTGCTCGCGGATTTTGCCGCATACGCTCAAGCGCAGGACCAAGTGGATGCTCTGTACTTAGATTCCGATGAATGGACTCGCAAAGCAGTGATCAATTGCCTGAACATGGGTTACTTTTCAAGCGACCGCAGTGTCCGCGAGTACGCGGATCGAATTTGGGCCGTCAAGCCGGTGATATGAGGTGCAATCGAATTGACCGATCAGGCGATTACCGACTTCGATCTCCATTTATATGGCGAGGGCAGACACGAGCGGATATACGAGAAGCTGGGCGCGCATCCGGATTCCGCCGGCACCCGATTTGCCGTTTGGGCGCCGAACGCCGAACGCGTCAGCGTCGTAGGTCAGTTCAACCATTGGGATGGCCGCACCCATGTCATGCGGCCGCGAGGCTCCTCGGGTATCTGGGAGGCGACCATACCCGGCATCGGCGCCGGAGCGGCCTATAAATTTGAAATCAAGAGTCGTGATGGCCGCCTGATCTTGAAGGCGGATCCCTACGGATTCGCGATGCAGCTGCGCCCCGACAATTGTTCGGTGGTGGCCGATCTCAATGGCTATCGCTGGCAGGACGCAGAGTGGTTGGCGCGCCGCGAACGGCAGGATCCGCTGCGCCTGCCCTTCAATGCCTACGAAGTGCACTTGGGCTCCTGGCGCCGACCGTGGGAGTGGCGTACGCCGCCATTCATGGGCTGGAGCGAAGCCGTGGAGCAATTGATTCCCTATGCCAAGGATTTGGGCTACACGCACCTGGAACTCATGGGCGTCGCCGAGCATCCACTCGATGCCTCCTGGGGTTATCAAGTGGTCGGCTACTATGCGGCGACGTCGCGCTACGGATCGCCGCGGGACTTCATGTACTTCGTGGATTGCTGTCATCAGGCCGGAATCGGCGTGATACTCGACTGGGTGCCGGCGCACTTTCCCCGCGACGATCATGGTTTGGTGCAGTTCGACGGCACCGCGCTGTACGAACATACCGATGCCCGGATCGGTGAACACCGCGAGTGGGGAACCAAGGTTTTCAATTACGGGCGCCACGAGGTGCGCAATTTTCTGGTCGCCAATGCACTGTTTTGGGCGCACAAGTATCACGTGGACGGATTGCGCGTCGACGCCGTGGCTTCCATGCTGTATCTGGACTACAACCGCAAGGCCGGGGAATGGCTGCCCAACCGCCATGGCGGCCGCGAAAATCTGGAGGCAATAGATTTTCTGCAACAGATGAACAACGCGGTACACCGCGAATTCAAAGGCGTATTGACGATCGCCGAGGAGTCAACGGCGTTCGCCGGCGTGACGCGGCCGCCCGAATTCGGCGGGCTCGGCTTCAACTTCAAGTGGAACATGGGTTGGATGAACGACACCTTGCGCTACATCGCCCTCGATCCGGTGCACCGGCGCTACAATCATCAGTTGATCACTTTCTCCTTCGTTTACGCGTGGTCGGAAAATTTCATCTTGCCGATCTCGCACGACGAGGTGGTGCACGGCAAACGCTCGTTGCTCGGCAAGATGCCCGGCGACGACTGGCAAAAGCGCGCCAATTTTCGCCTGCTGCTTGCCTTGCTTTGTGCCCATCCCGGCAAGAAGCTGTTGTTCATGGGTTCGGAATTCGGACAATGGCATGAATGGCGCGACCATGGACAGCTGGAGTGGGCGCTATTGGCAACCGCGGAACATCAAAAAATGCGCGACTGCGCGCGCCAGTTGAATCATTTGTATGTGGCGAACCCGCAGTTCCACGGCAGCGATTGCGATCCTGAAGGGTTTCGCTGGCTGCAATTGCACAACGCCGCCGAGAGCGTCTGGGCCTACTCGCGCCGCTCGGTGCGCGGAGATCCCGGGGAGCCCATCATTTGCATTTTCAATGCGACGCCCGTGCCGCGGGACGGGTACCAGATCGGCGTCGCCGCGCCCGGAGTCTATCGCAAATTGTTCGATTCGGATGACGCGCGTTTCGGCGGCTCCGGCTACAACGGGCAGAACGATGTCGCGGCATCGCACGGCGGCGATGCGGCGCAGCCGGCATTGCGCCTGAATCTGCCGCCGCTCGCGGCAATGTTCTTCGTGGGACCATTGCCGTGAAGCTCATCCACGCCGGGTCGCCGCGTCCCCTGGGTGCGACGTGCACCGAACGGGGCGTCAATTTCGCGCTGTTCTCGAGCCACGCAACGCGGGTTGAGCTTTGCCTGTTCGACAGCGTGAGCGGCGCCGAAATTGCGCGCCACGATCTGCCGGCTCGAAGCGGCGACATTTGGCACGGACTGCTGTCGCCGCGCCACGCGGCGCCGGGTACTCACTACGCGTATTGCGTGCATGGACCCGATCAGCCGGAGAACGGCCATCGTTTCGATGCAACGGTGCCGTTGATCGATCCCTTTGCATACGCGCTGTCGAAGCAGTGCCCATTGCGCTCCCAGGTAATCGATCACGCCTTCGACTGGGGCGACGATCGGCCGCCGACGATTCCGTGGCGCGATTCCGTCATTTATGAGCTGCACGTCAAAGGCTTTACAAGGCTGCACCCCGCGGTCGTCGAGCAGTGGCGCGGAAAATATCTGGGGCTCTCGGTGGGACCCGTCATCCAGCACCTGAAGTCCATCGGCGTGACGGCGGTCGAATTGTTGCCCTGTCAGGCCTTTGTCAGCGAACAGTTCCTGCGCGAGCGCCAGTTGAGCAACTACTGGGGCTACAACCAGGTCGCGTGGTTCGCACCCGCGAACCAGTACGCGGTGGCGGATGCCGTTGCCGAATTCAAGACCATGGTCAAAGCGCTGCACGCGGCAGGGATAGAAGTGATCATGGACGTCGTATTCAACCACACCGCCGAGGGTGGCGAGGGCGGACCGCTGCTGTCCCTGCGCGGCATCGACAACTCGGTCTACTACCGTCTGACCCCGGGTGATTTACGCGTCTACGAAAACGTGACCGGCTGCGGCAACACGGTCAACTGCGAACATCCGCGCGTTCGCGCGCTCATCATCGATTGCTTGAAGTACTGGGTCGAGGAAATGCATGTCGATGGCTTTCGCTTCGATCTGGCGACCGTGTTGGCCCGCGACGCCAACGGCTTCAACGCGCACGCCGCTTTTTTCAAGGCGCTGCGCGCCGAACCGGCGCTTGCCTACGTCAAGCTGATCGCGGAGCCCTGGGATGTGGGTTGGGGCGGCTACCAGCTCGGACATTTTCCGCCCGGGTGGTCGGAGTGGAATGACCGCTATCGCAATGCGCTGCGCTCCTTTTGGCGAGGCGACGCCGGCAAGGTCGGGGAATTCGCGGAGCGATTTGCCGGATCCAGCGACGTGTTCCGGCACGATGGGCGCAAGCCGAGCGCCGGCATCAACTTTGTCGCCGCGCACGACGGCATGACGCTGTCGGATCTGGTTTCTTACAATGAGCGGCACAATGAGGCCAATCTCGAAAACAATGGCGACGGTAACGGCAGCGAGCTGAGCTTCAATTGCGGGGTCGAAGGACCGACGGCTGACGCCGCGATAGTCAGCCTGCGCAAGCGCCAGATCCGCAATCTATTGGCTTCGCTGTTTTTGTCCCAGGGCGTCCCCATGCTGCAAGCCGGCGACGAATTCGGCCGTACCCAGCGCGGCAACAACAACGCCTATTGTCAGGACAACGAAATTTCTTGGGTGGATTGGCGCATGCGCAGCGTCAATCACGATTTGCTCGAATTCGTGCAATTGCTGGCGCGGCTGCGCCGCTTGCACATCGAATTTCGCCGCGAAACCTTTCTAAAGGGAGCTGCGTCGCGCGCCGCCGTCAAGGATGTGACCTGGCTGAACGCACGCGGTTCGGAAATGACCCAGGCCGATTGGCAGGATGCAAATCTGCGTACGCTGGGAGTCTGGTTCGGGGAGCAGTCCGGCTCCGTGGAACATCTGCTGCTGCTGGTGCATGCAGCGGACTCGCAATTGCAGTTCTCCTTGCCGGCGGCACCGGGTGGCGGTC
>DATMKO010000011.1:0-2800 GCA_035571175.1 Steroidobacteraceae bacterium
GTTGTCGGCGAGATCGCCGAGCTCGGTCGGACACACGAAGGTGAAGTCGGCGGGATAGAAAACCATCACGGACCACTTGCCTTTGAGGCTCTCGCTCGTTACCGGCACGAACTTGCCGTTGTGATAGGCGGTCGCCTTGAAAGGCTTGATTTCTGTGTTGATCAAAGACATGAGAACTCCTGATTGACGCGTGTTTGAAATTGAGCGCCATGCTAGCGTCCGGGTAACTATTAATACAATTGATTGTTATCATGTTTCTGATAGACTATGTCTATGGACAAAAGCACATGAATCTCAAGGATTTGAAGTATCTGGTGGCGCTCGCCGATACCGGGCATTTCGGCAAGGCGGCCGAGCGTACCTTCGTGAGCCAACCAACCCTCTCGGCCCAATTGAAGAAGCTCGAGCAGTATCTGGGGGTCAAACTGGTGGAGCGCCAGCCCAAGAACCTGCAGCTCACCGAAGTGGGCAAGCAAGTGGTGGTTCGCGCGCGGCGCATGCTCGATGAGGGCGAGGAAATCATTGCGCTCGCTCGCAGTAACACCGATCCACTGGCCGGGCAGCTGAAAGTGGCGCTGATCCCCACGATCGGGCCCTATTTGTTGCCGCGCGTGATGCGCAGGCTGCGCAAAGCCCTGCCGCACTTGCGGCTCATGCTCTATGAATACCAAACCGAATCGCTGTTGAAACGCCTGCGCGACGGCGAGATCGATGTCGGCGTCCTGGCGCTGCCGGCGCCGCAGGACGGCCTGGAATCGCGCGCACTGTACCGAGAGGCTTTCACCGTCGCCCTGCCCGACAATCACCCGCTGGCCGGGAAATCGACCATCAAGGTACAGGATCTCAAGGGGCAGACCTTGCTGCTGCTGGAGGACGGCCACTGTCTGCGCGACCAGGCACTGGAGGTTTGCAGCCGGATCGACGTGCGCGAGGCCGAGGATTTTCGTGCGACCAGCCTGGAAACGCTGCGCCAGATGGTGGTTGCGGGCCTTGGCATCACCTTGCTGCCGGAGCTGGCGGTGGAATCGCCGTTCGGCTCGCAGCGCGGCATGACCATTCGCCAGTTCAGCAAACCCGCTCCGAGCCGCATCGTGGGCGCCGTGTGGCGCAAGTCCAGCACACGCGCGGCTGCGATCGCCGCCGTATGCGGCGTCGTGGATTCCTGCCTGGGGCCAGGCGCCTGAAGGCTGCGACGAAACGTGACGGCCGTCTCAAGGCAGGCAAGCCGCCAATGCATATGCCGATCATTTCACATATTGCGCATTCCTGACGCGGCACTATAGGCATCCTGAGGAATGCTCCCGTATGAACGCCCGCACCATTTCGCCCGGAAAACCGGCGCCCGTTTCGCCGCGCTTCGATCGCAAGTTCATCGAAGATCACAAGCTCGTGGAGCGCTATCTCGAGAACAAGCTGCCGTTCAAGGGAGCCCGGGACCTCGAGAATTGGTGCCGCGCTCATCCGGATTACCTGAACGATCTGCACCTGTCGGAGCGCGCGCATGCCAGCCTCAAGCTGCTGGAAGCCAGCGGCCAGCCGCAGGACTTGGGCGAACCGCAGCCGCCGTGGTGGAAGCACATGTACGTGCTGATCGGCCTGGGTGCGCTTGCCTTTGTCAGCCTGGTTGTCTGCTGGGTGATGGTGGGAAAGCTTGAACTAATGTCGGGACGGCTCGAGGACGCCAAGCGCGTGAAGGATCAAGGATCGCTGGTGCAGCCGGCCACCGAAACCACGAAGTACATCGCTCCGGATCACGCCGCGGGCATCGATCATGCCAGGATAACTTTGAGTCGGACTGCGCCGCAGCTGATGGATGTGCACATCAACCTTGGCTATACGCAGAAACTCATGGAATTTCGCATGATCGTCGACAAGAAGGATCAGGGGCGCGCGCTGATACTCAACAACCTGCTCAAGGATTCGAACGGTGAACTGCGCTTTACGTTGAATTCCACCGGTTTAGCCGCCGGCATTTACACGGTGCGAATCGAAGCGCTGCCGCCGCGCGGCATTGCGACGCCCATCGGCTGGCTGCTGCTCGAAGTGCAATAAACCTATTCGTCGCGCAGCGTCACGATCGGCGGAGTGTTGATCACGCTGCGTGTCGCGAGCGTGCCGCTCACGCCCACCAGAATCGTGCCGCACACCAAGCCGAGGACCCACACCCAGGGGTCGAGCGTGAATTCGAGCGAAAACAGGCGGCGTGCCAGGATCCAGCCCACACCCGTGGCGCCAAAGGCGGCCAAGGTCCCGGAGAGAAAGCCGAGCGCCGAGAACTCCGCGGCAACGCCCTGCAGCACGACTCCGCGGCTGGCGCCCAAGGTGCGCAGCATCGCGCTCTCGTAGCGTCGCTCATCGCGGGTCGATTGCACTGCCGCCAGCAGCACCACGATTCCGGCCGCCAAAGTGAACAGAAACACGTACTGCACCGCAAGGGAGGCGCGGTCGATGATGTCGCGAATCTGCTTGAGAATGGCATCGACATCGAAAACCGAAACGGTCGGAAACTGGCGCACCAGATCGGCGAGCGACGCGCGCTGTGCCGCGGTCAAGAAGACGCTGGTCATGTAGGTTCCGGCGGCGCCGTCCAGCAATCCCGGCGGGAATACCAGAAAGAAATTCGGCCGAAAGCTGTCCCAGCGTATTTTTCGAATGCTGGCCACCCTCACGGTCAGCGCCTCGCCGGCCACATCGAAGCTCAAGGCGTCGCCCACCTTGAGGTGCAGGCCATCGGCGTATTCCGACGAGATCGAAACCAGGGGCTTGCCCGCATCGGCCGCCGTCCACCAGCGGCCGGCGA
>DATMKO010000012.1:0-15740 GCA_035571175.1 Steroidobacteraceae bacterium
GTGATGGTCACGAGACCCAGCAGCGATGCCACCAGGAACGGACTGCCCGACCCCGGCAACATGGCATCGGCGGCGGATTTGAGCGCCGCCGACAGTTCCAGCGCCGGAAACATCGCAGCGGCGACCGTGCCGATCAGCATCGCCCAGGCCCCGCCGATGAAGGCTCCGATGTAGGTCCACCAGAAAGATGCACGCACGCCGACGTTCGGCGGCAGGTAGCGCGAATAATCGGAGACGTAGATCGACCAGGACACTTGATATGCGGCCGCGGCAAGCAGCTGCGTTAGGAACGGGATCATCTTGAAATCGTGCAGGTCGAGCTGTTCCGCGGCGAAATGCACGCGGCTGACGGCGACCGTCATGATGGCGAACACGATGAGCAGCGCAAAGGCCAGCAGTCGCTGCGCCTTGTGAATCAGGTCGTAGCCCAGTATCGCCAGCGCGGTCGCGATCGCGCCGATGGTCACCATCGTCAGCGGCCGGTTCCAGCCGACCAGCGTGACAACGGTGTCCGCCGCGAGCACCTGATTGAAAGCGTTGTAGCCAACGAAGGTGATCAGCGCCACACACCAGACGAGCAGCGCTCCCAAATAGCCGAATTGGGGCCGCGACTGGATCATCTGCGGCAACCCGAGCTGCGGTCCCTGAGCCGAATGAAAAGCCATGAAAAACGTGCCGAAGGCGCAGCCGAGCAGAACCGCGATCGTCATCCAGACGAGATTGCCCCCGAGTGCCACGCCGACGAAGCCGGTGGCAATGGTTGCGAGGTGCGCGTCGCCGGTGAACCAAACAGGCCACAGGTGCCAGAGCTTGCCGTGGCGCTCCCTGATCGGGACATAATCGATCGATCGCTGCTCGAGCAGCGGGCTTTTGGACACTGCGTTCTCCCTGACCGGTTATGCCCGTGCGGACCTTATATCACTTCAGGGCATTGTTTCGCTGCGCAATCCCCGCGCCGCTAGTTGCTCGCGCTCCGCTTAAATATTATTATGAGTATAATAAAACCATGTTTGTCATTGGCCGCTGGTGGAGGACGACCCCATGAATCACGATGTCATTATTTCTTGCGCCGTTACAGGCGACGACACCAAGGTGACCAAGAGCCCGCATTGCGCGATAACACCGGAACAGATCGCCGCCACCGCCATAGCGGCCGCGCAGGCCGGCGCCGCGATCGTTCACATTCACGTTCGCGAGCCGCAAACCGGCGAATTCAGCATGGAGACCCGCCACTACCGCGAGGTCGTGAAGCGCATCCGCGAGAGCAAGGTGGATGTGATCGTGAACCTGACCTGCGGCATGGGCGGATACATTGTGGTGGGAGACGGCGGCCTCAAGGACACCCCAGGCCCCGGCAGCGACTTCGTCAGCCAGGAAGACCGCATGCGCCATGTCATCGACTTATGCCATGAAGGCTTGTACCGGCCCGACATCGCAACTTTGGACTGCGGCAGCCTGAATTTTGGCGACGATAATCGCGCCTATGTTTCCACGCCCAACTACCTGCGCAAAGGCGCTGCCATTTGCAAGGAGCTCGGCGTCAAGCCGGAGCTCGAGGTGTTCGATACCGGCAATCTGTCGTTCGTCAAACAGATGATCAAGGAAGGGCTTCTCGTCGCACCATCGATGATCCAACTGTGCATGGGTATTCCCTACGGTGTGCCGGCCGATGTGGGCCACCTGCTTGCGATGGTCAACGCCCTGCCGGAAAATTGCAATTGGGGCAGCTTCGCCATCAGCCGCATGCAGATGCCTTGGGTGGCGCAGGCCGTGCTGCTGGGGGGCAACGTGCGCGTCGGACTCGAGGACAATCTGTACCTGAGCAAGGGGGTGTACGCGAGCAATGCGCAATTGGTGGAAAGGGCCCGCACCATCATCGAGGCCATCGGCGCCCGGGTGCTGACCGCGGCTCAAGCGCGCGAGCGCCTGCAGCTGCACTGAGTAGCGCCGACATGAGCGGCGCCGAAGCGGCGCAACTTCCGATCTATCGCGCCAGGATCCAACCGGATTGGATCGACTACAACGGACATCTGCGCGATGCCTATTACCTGCTTGTGGCCAGCTACGCCATCGACGATCTGATGGATTACCTGGGTCTGGATGCTGCCTACCGAGCGGCCACCCATTGCACGCTGTACTCGCTGGAAATGCATGTTCACTTCCTGAACGAGATCAAGGCCTCGGATGATCTCCAGGTTATCACCTCGATCTTGGATTTTGACCGCAAACGAATTCACGCCGGGTGTACCTTCATCTGCAGCCGGCTCCCCAATCCGGCCGCGTCGGTCGACATGATGTTGATGCATGTCCGTCAGGGAGCAACGCCTGCGGGTGCGACCTTTCCGGATGCCGTCACCGCAAAATTGAACGCCCTCAAACTGTCCGCCGCGGCACGCGACGCATTTGGTCCGCTGTCGCGCCAGATCGCATTGAAGCCGCGCTGAAACATGCCGACGATGGACATTCGTCGATTGATCGCGCCGCGCAGCATTGCGCTCGTGGGCGCCGGCGCATGGACCGACGCGGTTGCCGCCGGCAACGCCGCCATCGGCTATTCCGGCGTGATCTGGCGCGTGCACCCGAGCCGCGCATCGACCGCGGCGGCGACGTACTATCGATCGGTCGCTGATCTGCCGGGTACTCCCGACGCGACCTTCGTCGCCGTTCCGAATCACGACGCCCCTGCGGTGGCGGGCGCCCTCGCGGCGCGCGGCGCCGGCGGCTTCGTATGCTTCAGCGCAGGCTTTGCGGAAACCGGCACCGAAGCCGGCCGCCGTCTTAACCACGAGTTGGCGCAGAGTGCCGGCGCCCTGCCCTATTTGGGACCCAATTGCTACGGCTTCGTCAATTTCTTCGATCGCGTCGCGATGATGCCCGATCAAATCGTCGGCGAAAGCCCCGAACGCGGCGTGGCCCTGATTTGCCAGAGCGGCACCATTGCGCTCACGCTGACATTCAATGAGCGCTCGCTGCCGATCGGCTACTTGTTCAGCGTCGGCAATCAGGCGCGGCTTGCGGTCGAAGATCTGATCGAGATTCTGTGCGATGACCCGCGCGTCACTGCATTTGGTCTTTATCTTGAAGGCATCAAGGATGCGGCGCGATTTACGCGCGCCGCCGACTTGGCGCGCGCGGCCGGCAAACCCATCGCCGTCATCAAGTCCGGCCGTACGGCGGCGGCGGCGCGCACCGCTCACAGTCATACCGGGGCGCTGGCGGGGGCGGATCAGATTTTCGAGGCTTTCTGCCGCCAGGCGGGCATTGCCCGCTGCGATACCTTGGGGACGCTGTGCGAAACGCTCAAGCTCTTCCATGCGGGGGGGCCGCTGCGCGGAAACAAGGTGCTGGTCATGGGTGCTTCGGGGGGCGATATGGCGATGACGGCCGACGTGGCGCGCGACTTGGCGTTGGATTTCGCCCCCATCCCGACGGCGCCGGCCGCCGGCTTGCGCGCGCTGTTGACCGACCGCGTCAGCATCGCCAATCCCTTCGATATCCATACCTATCTGTGGTTCGATCCGCCGGCGCTCAAGCGGGTATTTTCCGAGGTTCTGCACGCCGGCTTCGACGCGGCGGGATTCATGCTCGATTGTCCGCCCGAGCGCAAGGCCGACACTGCCGCATTCGACGCGGTCATCGATGTGTTCATCGAGGCTTCGCGCGGCGCGCCGACGCGAGCGGCGCTGATTGCCTCGCTGCCCGAAACTTTCAGTGAGCGCGTGCGCCGGCGCTGTTTTGATAACGGCGTCATCCCCCTGCAAGGACAGCGCGAGGCGCTGGAAGCCCTGGCGCTGGCCGGCGCGGTGGGCGCCGCTTGGCGCGCCAATCCGCGCGTGGCGTTGAATCTGCCTGCAGCCGAACCTGGCGCACAAAACGCCGTTTACGCACTTGGCGAGCGCGAAGGCAAGATCGCGCTGGCCGAGTGTGGATTGACGATTCCGCGCGGCAAAATCGTCGCCGCCAGCGGCGCCGCTGCCGCAGCCGCTGAACTGGGATTTCCGGTGGTCATCAAGGCCGCGGCCGCGAATTTGGCGCACAAGACCGAGGTGGGCGGCGTGGCGCTCAACATTCAAAGTGCGGGCGAGGCAGGCCAAGCCGCCGGGCGGCTCGCGAAGCTATCGGCCACTCTTTTGGTGGAAGAAATGATCACCGACGGGGTGGCCGAAGTCCTCATCGGTATCATCGTCGACCCCCAATTCGGCCAGGTGTTGGTCCTCGGGGCGGGCGGCGTGCTCACAGAATTCATGGGCGACAGCGTCAGCCTGCTGCCTCCGTGGTCGCATGACTCGATTGCGGCGGGGCTAAGTGGGCTTAGGATCGCTAAACTGCTTGCGGGTTTCCGCGGCAAGCCGGCCGGCGACATCGAGGCATTGATCGACGCGGCCTTGAGTGTCACGCGCTACGCGGCAGCAAATGTCTCGAGGTTGGTCGAGGTCGATGTGAATCCTGTGATCGTGCGCCCCCGCGGTAAGGGCGCGGTCGCGGTTGATACGATGATGCGCTTGAAGAAACCGCAATTGAATGGGGAGCCCTGAAATGACCGATGGAATCCACACAATCCAAGACGGCGCCATTCTTGAAGTCACCATCGATCGGCCAAAGGCCAACGCGATCGATCTTAAGGCCAGCCGCCGATTGAACGACGTATTCACATCCTTTCGCGACGATCCGGCATTGCGCATCGCCATCATCACCGGCGCCGGTGAGCGGTTCTTCTCTCCCGGATGGGACTTGAAGGCTGCGACGGCAGGCGAGAAGTCCGATGAAGACTGGGGTGTCGGCGGCTTCGGCGGCTTGAACTATCCCAGAAATCTCAACAAGCCGATCATCGCAGCGGTCAATGGAATCGCATGCGGCGGAGGCTTCGAAATGGTGTTGGGCACCGACATCATCGTGATGGAGGAGCACGCGAAGTTCGCCTTGCCGGAAATCAATGTCGGGGTGCTGGCCGACGCCGGCACAGTCAAACTGCGGCGCCGCATTCCTTACCACGTGGCCGTGGAATTCCTATTGACGGGCCGCTGGATGGATGCCGCCGAAGCCAAGCACTGGGGACTTGCGAACCATGTCGTCGCCAAAGGCGAAGGCATGAAGAAAGCGCGCGAGATCGCCAAGCAGCTGGCGGCGGGGCCGCCGCTGTTGTTCCCGGCGATCAAGCAGCTGCTGCGTCATACCGAGATGGTTCCTGAGCACGAAGCCTTCGAATTGCACGATGCATTGGACGCGGTGCAGCGCGTGATCCGCTCCGATGATCTCAAGGAAGGAACCCGGGCATTCACCGAAAAGCGCAGTCCGCGTTGGAGCGGCCGCTAGCAGACCGGCAGAGCTCTACTATCCGCCCAATGGGCGCAGCAGGCTGCGGGAAATAATGTGCCTCTGCACTTCACTGGTGCCGTCCCAAATTCGTTCGATTCGCGCGTCGCGCCAAATCCTTTCCAGCGGCAAGTCGCTCATCAACCCCATGCCGCCGTGAATCTGCAGCGCCTCATCGGAAACCATGGCCAGCATTTCCGTCGCTTTGACCTTGGCAATCGCCATATCCATGTCGGTGTCGATGTTCTGATCGCGCTTCCAGGCCGCTTCCAACACCAGCAGTTCCGCGGCACGCAGCTCCACCGCCATGTCGGCCAGCTTGAAGCTGACTCCCTGGAATTTGCCTATTTGCTGTCCGAACTGAACCCGATCCACCGCCCATTGCTTGGACAGCTCCAGTGCACGCTCAGCTCGCCCTAAGCAGGTGGCCGCGACCTGCAGCCGGGTCGCCCCGAGCCACGTATTCGCGACTTCGAAGCCGCGGTCGATTTCACCCAGGATCGCCGCTTTCGGCACACGGCAGTTATTGAACTCGAGAATGCTATTGGTATAGCCGCGATGCGAAACGTTCTTGTAGCCGGGCCTCACCTCGAAGCCCGGGTGTCCCATGTCGATCAGGAATGCCGTCATCTTTTTGCGGCTGCCTTGGGCGGTCGTTTCTTCGCCGGTGGCCGCGAACAGAATCACGAAATCCGAATGATCGGCATGGCTGATGAAATGCTTGGTGCCGTTGATGAGGAAATCATCGCCGCTTCGTTGCGCGGTGGTTTTCATCCCGCGTAGATCCGAACCTGCGCCCGGCTCGGTCATCGCCAGGCATTCGGTTCGATCGCCGCGCACCGTGGGCAATAGGTATCGCTGCCGTTGTTCGCCTTCGCAGGCCAACAGAATATTGGAGGGACGGCCCACGCAGGAGTAGTGCAGCGCGTAATTGGCGCGGCCCAGTTCTTTTTCGTAGAGCACCCAGGTAACCGTGTCCAAACCCGCGCCGCCCACCTCGACCGGCATGTTCGCCGCATACAAGCCGGCGTCGATGGCCTTGGCCTTCAGTTCCCTGTGAAGTTCGGCACGCAGTACGCCGGTCTCCTCCACCTCCTTTTCGTGTGGATAGAGTTCCTTGTGCACGAAGTCCCGCGTGGTCTTGATCACCAGTTGCTGTTCTTCACTGAGAGAGAAATCCATGATGGCTCCCGATTCAGCCGGTTCGGTTCTTGCGCTTCAGTCTTGCCCAGTGCCGCAGCAGATCCAACTGCAAGCGCAGCTGCTCGACCTGCGCGGCCGCGGGCCAATCGCGCGGACTGGTCACGGAACTTGCGGTCAGGCCGTTGATGAAGGTCACCACCGAACGCAGGACTTGATCGCGCAACGACGGCGGCCACGCGGTCCATTCGCGCCAGTGCTCCGCGAAGCAGCGCGCAAACAGCCGTTGATACTCGCGGTGTACCCAAATGTTGAGGCGTCTGAGCTTCTTGTCCGCGGAGACCTGACCCCAAAACGCCATCCAGAAAGCGCATTCGGTAAATCGCTGCTGGTCGAGCGCCAGCGCTTCGGACAGCACCTCCAGCAGATTTGCCTCGCCGCTCTGCCGCTCGCGC
This sequence comes from Steroidobacteraceae bacterium, assembly GCA_035571175.1. Taxonomy (GTDB): domain Bacteria; phylum Pseudomonadota; class Gammaproteobacteria; order Steroidobacterales; family Steroidobacteraceae; genus Bog-1198. The sequence goes on from DATMKO010000012.1 coordinate 6,909, forward strand.
ATGAGCCTTTGCTCGATCCGCAGCAGCATCAGGCGCAGCGCGGCGAGTATGATTTCCTGCTTCGACTCGAAGTAGTGCGCAACCATGCCGGTGGTATAGCCTGCAGCCCGCGCGATACGCGCCACCGTGGCCTGTTGGAAGCCGTATTTTGCCACGACCTGACAGGCAACCAGGGCGATCTCATCGCGGCGTTGGGCATGATCGACGACTTTGGGCATGGCGATTTAGTGGCGCTGGCCGGTCGAGCGTCCCGCTTCATGTGGCCTTGGCAACCCCGCCTGATCGTTGCGAATCGCCTCCAGCTTGGCGCGCACGGCGGGATCGACCGCCGTCGCCTTGGCTTGGGCGGTATCGACATGTAGATGCATCTGTTCGTCCGTGGCAATGAGTGCGTCATCCCGGCCGCGAAACAGGCGATGAAACACATGCAGGCGCTTCTCATCGACGGCGAGCAGTTGCGTGGTGACATAGAGCGCCTCCCCCGCCTTGGCTTCGCCCATGTACATGACGTGTGTTTCCACCGAGTAGTACATGCGGCCGGTAGCGCGATACGCCTCATCGACCCCAACGCTCCGATATAAAGAATCCATGGCATCGCCGAACACCTGGCCGTAGCGAAAGTCCGACATATGGCGGTTGTAGTCGATCCATTCGGGCCTCACCACCGCGTCCACCAGGCGCAACGGCTTGCCGCGCTCCAGCGCACTCACCTGGCCGGCAGCTGCGGCATCCTGATAGAGACGCTCCTCGAGCGCGCGCAATGTTGCGCCGGCGCCGATGTTGTATTGACGCAGGACCTGTTGAACCGCGACCAGAGAATCATCCCGCAGCCGCTCGAGTTCGCGAATCGAGCGCCCGGCAGCTTGGGCCTGGGTGCCCTCGACCATGCGGTCGATCAAGGTCTCGGTAAGCTCCGGGGCTTCGAGTTTGGTCCATGGCCACTTCAGGCAGGGACCGAACTGCGCCAGCATATGGCGCATGCCGCTTTCGCCGCCGGCCAGGTGGTAGATGAGATTCGTGCCCATCGCCGCCCATCGCAGGCCGGGCCCGTAGACGATCGACTCGTCGAGCTCGCCGGTAGTGGCAACGCCGTCATTCACGAGATGCAGGATCTCGCGCCACAACGCCTCCTGCAGGCGATCGGTCAGGTGACCCGGCACTTCGTGCCGCACCCGCAGCGGATGCATTCCGATATAGGTGAAGAATGTCGCCGCCGCCTCGATCGTCGCCGGCGCGGTTTTTGTGCCGCCCACCAACTCGACCAACGGCAACAGGTACACCGGGTTGAACGGATGCGCGACACAGAAGCGTTCCGGCGCCAGCATGTCGCGCTGCAGATCGGTCGGGGTGAGACCTGATGTACTGGAGGCGATCACCACATCGGCCGCCGCGTGGCGGCTCACCTCCGCCAGCATGCGTTGCTTCAAGGGCAATTGCTCGGGAATGTTCTCTTGAATGAAATCGGCACGCTGCGCCATCATCTTGAAATCGGTCGTAAAGAAAAGCGTGCCCTTGGGCGGCAGCGGCGCGAAGGTGAGGCGCGCCAGGGCGGGTTCGGCGTTAGCCACCGCGCCGCGTATCCACTCTTCCATCTCGGATTTTACGTCCGCGGCGATGACATCGACGCCGTAGTGCAATGCGCGCGCCGCCCATCCGCCGCCGATGACGCCGGTGCCGAGAAGTCCGAGGGTTTTAACATTGCGCATTGCCATACCTTGATAGTCGCACCGCTTTTTGTAATGTCACGAGTATAATATAAAAACGCGCGCCGCGGCATGCGCCTGCCGGGCCGCGCCGGCCGTGGCAACCGGCAAGAACGCGCCTAATTGCTGCTTGCAGCCGCGGACCCGGCCAATACGGCGCTGATGGACGGCGCCGCCTGCGGCACCGCCGCGCGATAGTCCTTGCCGACCATAGCCGCCACCGTTGCCGCGATTTGCGCCTGCGTCACCGGCGCAACGTGCGCACGCTCGCCGAGAGCGGCCGTGTCGGGTCCGATCACCGCTATCCAGATATTCTCCGAGCCCTTCTGCTCGACGCCGTGTTCCTTCCATTGACTGCGGCCACCGCCGCGGCCATGGTCCGTGGTGATGATGAACGTGGTAGTGCCGTGATAGCGGGGCATGGCCTGCATGGTGTCCCAAAGTTGCTTGACGAAATAATCAAAGCGATGCGCGCTGTCGAGCACCAGATCGTAGCGTCCCTGATGCGCCCAATTATCGGTCTCGCCGTAACCGACGAATAGGACCCGCGGCTGCCCGGCCCGTACGTAATCCAACAGGGAGATCTGCAGAAAGGAATTCGGCACATCTTCTTCATCGAATCGGGTCGTCGTCGCATACAGTTCACGCAGCAGGGCGTCGCGCTCCGTCTCGTGCGGTTTGGGCGGCAGGTCCCAGCCGGTCTGCATGATGAGCCCGCTGCGGGGCTTGTTGAAGATGGCATCGTAGACATTCCACGTCCCGTAGACGGCGACGCGAGCGCGAAACTCCTCGAACTTATTCAGCCATTCGAAGACGCTCATCGTGGGGTTCGGGCCAAATTCATTGCTGTCGATGGCGTCATTGGGATAGCCGGTCGACATCTCGTTGTATCCCGGGTATGAAAACGCCTTGCCGTTGGTCACGTGTGCGTCGCTGCCCTTGCGACGATTACCGAAAATCTGCCCTTGTTTGGCCACCGTGCCCCACAAAAACGGAAACAGCAGCTCGCGCCGTGCGGCGGCATCGGCTCGCCAATAGCGCTTGCGCAGCTCCGCCTCCGACACCCAGTTGTCACCCGACTTGTCGGTGATCAGGAGTTCATCCGCGCCGGTGAACACTTCCTGCCACCGCAATCCGTCGCTCACGATGAGCACTACGTTCTCGGTCTTGCCGGCCAAAACCTGGCCGCAACAAACAAGCAGCATCGCGCTCACGGCCATGCGATGGAAATTGCGCTTGAGTCGTTGCATGGGGTATGCCGTCGAGGACTACTGCTGCAGCAGCACTGCGCAATTGGCGGTCCAGCTCAAGTACACCTCGTCGCTCCAATCGATGGACCATTCGGACGAACGCCGTTCATTCTGCGCAAATACCGTCACCAGCTTTCCGGTTGCGGTTTTTATGCGATAGGTCGAGCGATTGCCGAGATAGCCCAATTCCCACACGACCCCCTTGATCTGGTTGACCCGGTCGCCCCCCAAAGGCTCCTTGCTCAAGCGGATCTTCTCGGGGCGCAGCGCCACCCAGACGCGCTGACCGCCGACGCAACGCCCCAGATCATCGACGATCAGATCGCAGCCCGCCTCGCTGCTATGCACGACGAATCGACCCGGTTCAGCGCCGCTCACGGTACCCTCGAATAGATTGGTGGTGCCGATGAAGTCCGCAACGAATCGATCCTGCGGGAATTCGTAAATCTCCGCCGGCGTTCCCACCTGCACCACCCGCCCGCGATTCATCACCGCAATGCGGGTCGACAGCGCCATGGCCTCGTCCTGATCATGGGTAACGAACACGAAGGTGATGCCCACCTGGGACTGGATGTTCATCAATTCAAATTGCGTCTGTTCGCGCAGCTTCTTGTCCAGAGCGCTCAACGGCTCGTCGAGCAACAAGACCTTGGGCCTGCGTATGAGCGCGCGCGCCAGCGCCACCCGCTGGCGCTGACCGCCCGAAAGCTGGTGGGGCTTGCGCTTTCTCAGCGGCCCGAGCTGCACCATCTCCAGCGCATCCTGGATGCGCTTCGATCTGGCGGTACCGTCCAGCGCCATGCGGCGCAGCCCGTAGCCGATGTTGTCCTCCACCGTCATGTGCGGGAACAGCGCATAGGACTGAAACATCATGTTGACCGGGCGCTCGTGCGGGGGCACGTGGGTCTGGTCGACATCTTCGATCAGGATTCGCCCCGAACTCGGCGTTTCGAATCCTGCGAGCATTCGCAGCAGCGTGGTCTTGCCGCAGCCGGACGCGCCGACCAGCGCGAACATCTCGCCCTTGAAGACTCGCAGATTGACGCTGTCCACGGCGCTAAATGTGCCAAAGGTCTTGGTGACGCTGTCGATGACGATCTGCGGCTTGGCATCGGGATCGAGCCACGGCCGGTCGGCGAGCGATTTAGGCGCCGGGTTCACCTGCTAGAACTCCGCCGGTGGCGTCGCACGTCTGCGCTCCGGCGCAAAAAAAGGACGCTCGACCACTTGCGCATGCGACATCCGACGCTCCCAAACAAGTTCCCGGCTCAAGTAGATTTCCGCCCACACGGTCGAGCCGATCTTAAAATGCGGCGCATTGACCATAGCAAGGGCGATGTTGCGCTTGCAAGTCGGCGACCAAATCGCCGAACTGATGCTGCCGATTTCCCGCTTACCGCTGTTATCGCTGTATAGCAGCGCATTGTGCGCGGGTTTGTTGCCCGCGATGTCGAGGCCGACGAGCTGGCGCTGCGCGCCGCGTTGCTGCTCGGTGAGCAACGCGCGCCGCCCGGTGAAATGCCCCTTATTGAAGTCCACCAGCCAGCTAAACCCCAGCTCCAGAGGCGAGCGGTTGGTACCCAGGCGAATGGTGTGTTCCGCCGACACGAAGTCGACATTCGGGGCTAAAAAACCCGCTTCGATGCGCGCGATGTTGAGCGCCTGCGAACCGATCGCGCGAATACCTCGCGAACGCCCTGCCGCCATCAGCGCGTCCCAGATCTCGACGCCCTGCTCGGGTTCCATCCAAACCTCGTACCCCAGATCGCCGGTGAAGCCGGTGCGCGACACCGTCACCCGGTACCCGTGCAGGGTGAAATAGCCGATCTCGAACGGCTTGAGCTTTTCCACATCCTTGAGGCCGGCCGCCTTGAGCACGGCGCATGACGTCGGCCCCTGTACGGCCAGGGCAGCGATTTGCTCGGTAACCTCGCTGATTTGCACGTCGAACCCCAGCGCCGAGTCCAGCAGCCAGTCGATCTGCCGTTCCGCCGTGCAAATGCGGTACTCCGAATCGCCCAGGCGAAAGATCGTGCCATCATCGATCAAATGTCCTTCGTCGTTGCACCAGACGCAGTAGGCAACCCTGTCCGGCTTCAGCTTCGAGACATCCCGGGTAACCAGGCGGTTCAAGTAGGCGAGCGCATCGCGGCCGACAACGCGGTATTTGACCATCGGCGTCAAGTCGTACAGCGTCGCCGCATTGCGAATCGCAAAGTATTCCTGTTCCACCGCGGTGAACACATCGACCGTTGTGTAGCCGGCCCAGGCAATGAAACTGTCCACCTGGCTCAAAGCGCGGGCGCGCTCATGAAACGGAGTCGGGAGCAGCGGCTGTTTGAAGTGCGATGCCACGGTTTCTGTCATGACGAGCCCCATTTGAGAACCTGTTGTGCGGCGTTGCGGCCGGCGACGCCCATCACCCCGCCGCCCGGATGACAACCGGCGCCGCACAGGAATAAACCCTCGACGGGTGTGCGATATTGTGCGGCGCCCGGCACCGGACGCAGCATCAAGATCTGATCCAAGCCTAAGTCGCCGTGATGCCAATGGCCGCCGCTTAAGCGGAATTCCTGCTCCATATCCGCGGGCGTCAGCACTTCGGCGGCGACAATGCAACCGCGCAGGCCGGGTGCGAAGCGCTCCAAAGTATCGAGCGCGCTGTCCAAAAAACGCTGCCGCCCTTTTTCCCAGCTCTCTTTGAGCGCATACGGTGCATATTGCACGATGGCGGACAGCACATGATGGCCGGCCGGCGCCAAGCCCGGATCATTGATACTGGGAACCGTGATTTCCATGACCGGCGATGCCGAGAATTCGCCGTACTTGGCATGGTTGTAGGCGTGCTCGATGTACTCGAGCGAGGGCGCGATCAGCAGCCGGCCGCGCAGCGCCGTCTCGGAGAGTCCCTGAAACGGCGGCGCACGATTCAAAGCGATGTGCAGTTTGGCGGCGAGGCCGTTGCTGCGAATATGATTCACGCGGCGCGCGAAGCCGGTGTCGAGGTGCGCAGTACCCAAGAGCTTGAGGAATGTCGTCTTCGGGTCGGCGCTGGAGATTACATTGGGTGCCATGATGCGCTCGCCCGACTCCAGCACTACCCCGCAAGCTCGATCGGCTTCGACGAGAATCTTGGCCACTGGCGCCGCGGTACGAATGATGGCGCCGGCGGCAACGGCCGCCTTGGCCAGCGCATTGCACAGCGCGCCCATGCCGCCTTTGGGTTGCGACAACCCGAGGTCGCCCGCCGCCGACTCCGCCGCCAGGCGATACAGCAATGTCAGCACCGTACCCGGCGAGCGCGGACCGAAGTTCGCGCCGAGTACCGCATCGAGCCCCAGTGCGCCTTTGAGCGCCGCGGAATCGAAGCTCTCTTCCAGCAAATCGTAAACATTCATGGCGCCGATGCGCAGCAGCTCGCGCATTTCGCGACGCCCCAGCTTGCGGATTTGCCAGCCGATGCGCAGCAATGCCAATCGATCCGACCATGCCGCTGATCCCAAGCGCGGCGGTATCCTCGAGAACACGGGCGCCAGCGCCGCGGCAAATCGGCGCATTCGCGCGCTATACGCCGCATAGGCCGAGGCATCCGCGGCGGACAATCCCGCTCGATTGGCAGCGCCAGGACTCAAGGCGAGCGCCGCTGCGTCGGGGAGCAGAGCCGTTGTCGGCATGCGTTGCGCCGCCCAATTCAGACCGTGGGATTCGAGCTGAAGATCGCGGAGCAGATCTGCGGGCATCAGATGCAACAGGTGCGCGCCCGCCGAGACCCTGAAGCCGGGAGCGAATTCGCGTGTCGACGCCGCGCCGCCCACTTCGGCGGCAGCCTCGAGCACCAACACCGATCGGCCTTTGCCAGCCAGGCCGGCCGCGCAGATGAGTCCATTGTGACCCGCGCCAATCACGACGCAATCGTAGTGCGCTGGCGTCACGCCATGATTCGGCATGCTCAATGCGCCAACTTGAGGTCGCGCAGCACGGCGCGTGCGGCGTTTGCGCCCGGCGCACCCATGACGCCGCCGCCGGGATGCGTGCTCGAACCGCACATATACATGCCCTTCACGGGCCCGCGATACTGCGCATATCCCGGCAACGGACGATTGAACAGCAACTGATCCATGGTCAGTTCGCCTTGAAAAATATTGCCTTCCGTAAGACCGACTTCGTTCTCGATGTCCCAGGGCGTGCGAATCTCGGCGTGCAGAATCAATTCTTTGAAGTTGGGGCTGTGCCTGGCAATAGTGTTGATCACGGTGTCGCCGAAGGCCTGCCGCTTGGCCGCTGTCCATTCGCCCTCGGCCAGCCGGTACGGACAGTATTGAACGAACACGGACATGTAGTGCTTGCCGTCCGGCACCATGGTCGGATCGATCTGCGAGGGAATCAGCATGTCGATATACGGCGCGCGCGACCAGCGTCCGTCCTTCCAGTCGTCGTAGGCTCGTTCCATCATCTCGATGGTATCGGTGACGTGCATATCGCCGCGGGTCGACGGCGAGCCTTCCGGTATTGCCGGGAACCGCGGCAGTCCGTCCAGGGCAATGTTCAATTTTCCGGAAGAGCCGCGAATCTTGAAATTCTTCACCTGCCGCAGGAATTCGTCGGGCAGGTCGTTCGCATCCATGATCTTTAGGAAGGTGCGGCGCACGTCCAGATTGGATATCACCAGCCGCGCCGTTATCTGCTCGCCGTCCTCGAGCACCACTGCGGAGGCGCGGCCGTGTTTCACTTGAATTTGCGCCACCGGAGCGGCACTGCGGATGGTGCCGCCGCTGGCGGCAAAAGAGGCGCCGAGCGCGTTGCTGACGGCGCCCATCCCGCCGCGCGCAAAGCCCCAGGCGCCGACGGTATCGTCGATATCGCCCATGTAATGATGCAGCAGCACATAGGCCGTGCCCGGCGAACGCGGCCCCAGCGCCGTGCCGATGATGGAGCTGCCGGCGAAATGCGCTTTCACGATTTCACTTTCAAAATACTCGTCGAGAAAATCCGCCGCGCTCATGGTCCAGAAGCGCAACGTGTCGTACATGCGCGCCTCGCCGAGGCCGTGAAAGCGCTTGCCCAGGTACAGCATTTCCTGCAGGTCGCGCGGCTTGAACGAAGTGGGATCGGGCGGCTCGCGCATCAGCAGCGGTTTGATGAATTTGCACTGGCGCATGACATCGCGGGAATACCGGTCGTAGGCCTCGGCGTCGCGCTTCGAGTGGCGCGCAATTTCCCGGCGCAACGCATCGTGGTTGTCGTACAGCGCCAGATGGCCGCCGCCCTGCATCATGGTGCAGCCGCCCTCGTAGGGAATGATTTGCAGGCCATGTTTCGGCAGCTCCAGCGTACGCATGATCTCGGGACGCAGCAGGCTGCAGACGTAGGAGCAATTCGAGTAGGTGAAGTCTTTGTACAATCGGCGGCTTACCGCCGCACCGCCGATGTACGGCTGGCGCTCGAGCACCAACACCTTGAGCCCGGCGCGCGCCAGATAACACGCGGCAACCAGGCCGTTGTGGCCGGCGCCGACAATGATGGCATCCCAGTGCTGCGCAGAGCGCACCGCAGCGGCGCTCAAGCCGGCACTTTGTGCGCGGCACCACTCGATTTCAGCGTCACATCCGCGGCAATTTCAAACGCTCGCAGCGTGTCGGCAAGGCACCCGCCATCATGCGCCGCCGAGACGAACCATGGCTCCCGCGAGTCCGGCTCGCACAGCACCTTCTCATCATGCAGCACCCGCGCCATGGCGTCGTAAAATGAATAGTCGCTGCTCTTCCAAGCACGGTAATTGCGCGGCGGTTCATGCGCGAAATACAAACCGCTCATGGAGGGATGGCCGACGAAGCTATGCGCTATGCCGCGCGCGCTCAACACTGCGCGCATACCATTGC
>DATMKO010000013.1:0-2794 GCA_035571175.1 Steroidobacteraceae bacterium
CCGAAGCGGTCGGAGAGCGCCGGCACCACGAAGCTGAAGAAGGCAGCCGACAGGCCCAGCACGCTCATCAGAACGCTCATCTGGCCATTGCCGATCTGCCGGACCTTGGTATAGAACAGCGGCAGAAAGGCCCAACCCAGTACCATCCACGCCACCATGAAGATGGCGATCAGCATGCACAGCCACATGTTTCTATGCTGCAGCATTTCCCCATAGCCCATGCGCGGCTCGGCGAGCGGCGCCGGCGTGCGCGCAGCGGCGCCTGCAGGCGTGATTGTCGCGGCCGGCTGGCGTACATATTTTGCAATCAGCAGCGCCATGATGAGACCCGGCACGCCGGCGAGATAGAATGCCCAGCGCCAGTTGAAGGTCGAAGCGACGGCTACCAGGACGAGCGGGGCGGCAAACGAGCCCAGCAGATTGCTGCCGAAATTCTGCATCACCCCCATGTTGTTGCCGCGCTTGGCGGCCGTGGATTCGATGGCCACCAGCGACTGCGCGATCGGCAGTATCGGTCCCTCGGCCAGGCCCATCAGCAGGCGGGTCAAAAACAGGGACATGAATGAAACCGCGAGTCCGGAGGCGAACGAGCACAGCGAAAATGCCACCACGGTGATCAGCAGGAAGGTTTTGCGATTGCCGGTGCGATCGGAGTAGGCGCCACCCAGAAATGCCGCGACCGCCCAGGTAAAGGACAGCGCCGAAGCCACAAGTCCGACCTGGCTGTTGTTGAAATGCAGGTCATTGGCAATGAAGGGCATCAGGAAGCTGGCGGCGTTGCGGTCGAAGAATACGAAGCCAAAGGTGATGGTCAGCACCCAGATCAGCTTGGTTTCGTATTTCATATGCGTACGCTGGACAGCAGGTTGTTGTTCACTATCGGTAGAGTCTAGCAGCCCCCCATGGCCGAGCCTTGCGGTACGTGAACAAAGGCGCCACACCTTCCGGTTCGTTGCAGAGCGCCGAACGGCGCGTCTTCGTGCGCGGGGTGGGCATGCTGACCGGGGTGATCGCCCTGGGCAGTCCGCTCGCTGCGTTTCTGCCCAGCCGCGCCTGGGCAGTGGAGCTGCGCGTGCTGTCATCCGCCGAGGCCGCAGCGCTTTTGGCCATGATCCGCACCATTGCGCCTCACGACTCGCTGGATGATGCCGCCTACGCCCTGGTGGTGAATGCCATCGATGCCGATGCCGCGGGTTCGACGCCGGCGCGCACCGATCTGAAAGCCGGCATCACGAGTCTCGGAGACGGATTTGCCGTCATGCCGGAAGAGGCTCGTGTCGAACGCCTGCGGCAGATCGAATCCGGCGCATTCTTTCAGTCGGCGCGGTTGAAAACGTTGCTGGTGCTGTACAACAACCCGATTGCCTGGGCGCACTTTGGTTTTCAGGGCGAGTCGTTTTCCAAAGGTGGCTACCTGCTGCGCGGCTTCAACGATCTGAAGTGGCTTCCCGAAGTGCCGCTGGCCGATAGCGGCCCGATGCCGATCGGGTAAGACAACGACGTGCCGCAATTCCAACACAACGATACGGACGTCGTGGTCATCGTCGGTTCGGGTGCCGGCGGCGGCACCATGGCAAATGAACTCACCCGCCGCGGCCTCAAGGTTGTGCTGTTCGAAGCGGGCAAGCGTCAATCGCTGGCGAGTTTTTCCCAGAACCCCGGTGAAGCTTTCGCGCAGCTCACCTGGCTCGATCCGCGCTCGCAGAGCGGCAGCTGGGACCCGGTAAAAACCTCGCCAACACTCCCTGCCTGGCACTGCCGCACGCTGGGCGGCACCACGGTGCACTGGACTGCCGCAACACCGCGCCTGCAGGCTTACGAGATCCGCGCGCGCAGTACTTACGGCGACATACCCGGGGCCTCGCTCGCCGACTGGCCGATCGAGTACGCCGAGTTGAAGCGCTGGTACCAGGTGGCGGAGAAGCGGCTCGGGGTCACGCGCCGCAATGGCAATCCGGGTATGCCGGCATCGAACAATTTCAAGGTGATGTATGCCGGCGCGCGCCGCCTCGGCTACAAACGCGTGCACACCAACTATCTCGCGATCAATTCGCGGGCGCGCGACGGTCGCGGGTTCTGTATTCAGCAGGGCTTCTGCGTTCAGGGCTGCAAGACCGGCGCCAAGTGGAGCACGCTGTATACCGAAATCCCGCGCGCCGAGGCCAGCGGCAAGCTCGACCTGCGCAGCGAATGCTTCGTTAGCCGAATCGAGCATGATGATGCAGGCCGCGCCAGCGGCGTTGTGTATCGAGACTCCGCCGGGGTGGAACAGCGTCAGCGCGCGCGCATTGTGTGCGTCGCCGGCAACGCCATCGAGACCGCGCGCCTGCTGCTGCTGTCGGAGTCCGGACGCTTCAAAAGGGGGCTCGCCAACGGTTCCGATCAGGTAGGCCGCAACTACTGCCACCACGTTTTGAGTTTTGTTTTTGGCATTTTCGAGCAACCCGTCAGCTTCTGGCGCGGCGCAGTGCTGGCGGGGGTCGTCGAGGATGAGAATGTCCACGATCCGCGGCGCGGCTTCGCGGGCGGCTATCATCTGGAACTCGCCATGCTCGATTTGCCGACCCTGCCGCTGATCGGCTTACCCTACGGCTGGGGGCGCGATTTCGCCTCGGTCATCGACAATTATCGCAACATGGCCGGCATGCTCATCAACGGCGAAGACCTGCCGCGCGCGGACAATCGCATCACGCTGTCGAGGACGCTCAAGGACAGCTACGGCTTGCCGGTAGCGCACATTCACTGTGACCCGCATCCAAACGATCTGGCCATGCGCGCTCACGCCGCCGCGCAG
>DATMKO010000014.1:0-2499 GCA_035571175.1 Steroidobacteraceae bacterium
TGAGCGTGAGCCGACATTGCGGCCGCGCCGCCCAGCAGAATTAGCAGCACAAATAGCGGTTTCATGGGTGTCTCCGGCTAATCGGTGTGTAGGCAATATCGCCGCGGTACCACAAGGCGTTAGGATCGACGCCACGGAGAATAGTTCAATGTAGCGCCTTGGTAACCGCCGCGAAATACGCGTTGCTGATCTCGTAGTACTTGGCCTCATCCGCTTGCGGCCACGCGCTCGAAGTAACGATGATGAGATCCTCGCCGGGGTTGATGAAAATTGCCTGACCGAAGATGCCGATGGCTTCGTAGATGCCGTTGGCGTGCACCCACCATTGAAAACCATAGCCGGGCGCCTGCTGCCGGGTTGCCTGCGCGATCCAATCATCCGGAAGTATGCTGGTCTCGCCGATCTTGCCGCCACGCATGAAGAACAATCCAAAGCGCCCATAGTCCCTGAGCGTCATTGAAATGCAGCAGCCGCCGAGCTCTTCGCCCGCGCGATCCTTCATCCACACCGCATCTCTTTCCATCCCGAATCTGGACCAGATCTTCTCTGAAAGATAATCAGCGGGATGTTTGTGCGTGGCGCGCGCAAGCAACACGCCGATCAGGTCGGATTCGCCGGTCTTGTACACCCACTTGACGCCGGGAGAAGCTTCCCGGGGGAGCTTCGCCATGTAGGCGACGATCGGATTCTCCCCATCAGGCCCCGACGCGCCCAGGGCAAATTGGTTCACATCGGATTTCGGATCGGCATAATCCTCGTTCCATTTTGCGCCGCTGGTCATCGTGAGCAGATGCCGGATCGTGACTCCCTCGTAGGCGCTGGCCTTCAGTCCCGGCAAGTAGTCGGTCACCTGGGCATCCAGTCCCTTGATATAGCCGTCCTTGATAGCCGCGCCGATCAGCGTCGAGGTGACCGATTTTCCCACCGAAAACGAAGTCCATCGATCATGCGCGGTTTCTCCCAATCCATAACGCTCGAGCACGATCTTGCCACGCTTGATCACGAGCAATCCGGCGACATTGTTCGCCCTCATGAATTTCGCCGTGTTCCAATCCGCGCCCTGATACTGATACTGCACCTCGGCATCCAAGTGCTCAACGCTCAACGGAAAAACCTTAGGGCCGCGCTTGACGATCCGAGTGGCAAAGATTTTCTCGATATTTCGATAGCCGATGCGCTGTTGCGCCGGGGTCCAGAACAGGAACCCCGTTTGCGGCGGCAATGCCTCACCGCCGAAGGCCGTGGCGGCAGCCGCGATGGCGCAGAGCAGTGCCGTTTGAGCAAGCCTCGCGGCTGCCGAGCAGGGGTATTGAGCCATCAGCCACCTTGGCACTTTTGTCCGCCTCTGGCAAGAATGGACCACCACGGCTGGCGACACTGCCAAGGTGCGGCGGAACTCGAAACAGCTTGCCAAACTCCCTTGCAACTTTTGGCGGCCTGCCGTGTTTTGTCCGTACTTGAAAATGCTCGGAGCCAGGAAATGCGCCAAATTATTGCTGCTATCGCCCTCGCGACGCCCCTCGCCATGCTGCCTTGCATTGCAGGCGCCAAAGGCTGTTTGAAGGGCGCGGCGGTCGGCGGGGTGGTGGGGCACGTGGCCGGCCATCACGCCGTGGTGGGAGCGGCCGCAGGCTGCGTCATCGAGCACCACCGGGAGAACGTGAAGGATAAGGCGGCCAAGCAGAATAGCGCATCTCAAAACAGGACCGCCGGCGTTGCAACCCCGGCCCCCGGTCAGTAGTTCATTTCGTGGCGCGCCATATTGCCGACGCTCATCAGCGCTCGGCCGTCGGTCGTCGCAAGCTGTCGAACATCGAGAACACCCACGGCCGCGCAGCCAATAAGAAGCCCATGCTGCGTTTCTCGCGAGCAGGCAGCGAGCGGTCCAATTCGGCCAGGTCGCGAAACTCCGCAGCCAGGCGATCGAGCTTGCGCATCAGCACCTGACACGATGCATCCGACATCTCGGCAGAGCGGAAATGCATCGCCTCGAATGGCGCACTGAAGGTCGATTGCAGATATTCCTGGCGGACTTTGGCCTCGTAGAGACGCCACATCGGCCCATCGTGTCTCCAGGTGATCGACGAACTGGTGCGTGCCCGGGCGCGCATCTTCGCGCGCAGCTCGACCAACCCGAAGGAGTGCAACTTAACCATCCAGCGGCGCACCTTGATTTCCTCAACGCCCAGTTCCCTGCAGATCTCGAGACCCGTGCGGCCGTTGGCGATCAAGTAATAGCAAGCAAGCAGATTCGGATCGGCCGCAAGCGCCGACTCCTGTTCCAGGGAGACGGATTCGGTTGCCTCTGCCGTCTGTTCTCCTGAGAGCCGCGCGATCTCCTGGATGCTGACATCGAGCGCCTGGCATATCTGCTCCAGGCGCGCCAGACTCAAGGATGACTGCGAGAAGATTCGCTTGATCGACACCTCGCTTAGATTTATCCGACCCGCCAACTCTTTGTAGGTGATCGCGCGTGCTTTCATCAGGCGCTTCAGCCCC
>DATMKO010000015.1:0-4383 GCA_035571175.1 Steroidobacteraceae bacterium
CCGGCCTGGGGCAGTTCGCCGTCCTTGAGCATGTCGAGGACGGCGCAGATTCCGCCGGCGGTGGTGATCTGAATGGCGCTGCGCACCCGGCCGCCGAGCGGCGCCGCGTAGATCTTGTTGGCGTAAGTCTCCTGCATGAGCTGCCCGTCCTTCATGCCGCTGACGGTGACGAAGACGATCACGACGTCCTGCAGGGTGATCGGAACGGCATTCTCGAGAATGTCCTTCAGCAATTCGCGGCGGTCGCGCAAGCGCAAATCATTGAGCAGCGCCTTCATGATGGCTGCATGGCCCGGGTAGCGGATTGTGCGGTAGTTGAGATTGCGCACCTTGCCGGCCAAGGTTTCGCACAGCGTGCCAAGGCCGCCCGAGGTATTGAACGCCTCGTACAAAATGCCGTCGAGCGAGAATTCCTCCAACTCTTCCAGCGGTTGCGTCTCGCGCAGCTGGCCGTTGACGATGGCTTCGCAGGGTTCGCAGTACTCGTTGATGACGCCGTCGGTGCTCCAGGTCAGATTGTAGTTGAGCGCGTTGGAGGGAAACTTCGGCAATGCGCCGACCCGCATGCGCACGTCGTTCAGCTTGTCGAAGTGGCTGCAGATGTCGCTGGCGACGATGGTGATGAACCCCGGCGCCAGCCCGCATTGCGGTATGAAGGCGGTGCGGGCGCCGGCGGCCAGCTGTTTCACCGCGCGGGTGCTGGCCACATCCTCGGTCAGATCCAGGTAGTGGGCGCCGGCCGCCTTGGCGGCCTCGGCGATCAGGCGGGTCGCGTGGTAGGGCGCCGCCGACAGCACGGCGAACTTGCCCGCCAGCAGTTTGCGCAAGGTGTCGCCCTGCGCGATGTCGGCGGCGACCTTGCGGACCGCCGCCGAGGTTTCCAGCCGGTCCAATTGCAATTGTGAACGATCGACCACGGTAACCGAGTAATCGCCCGAACCACCCAGCAGTTCCGCGATCATTGAGCCGATTTTGCCCGCGCCGACCAGAACGATGTCTTTCATACGCCTCCCAGGGGACCCGCATTTTTGTCCGTCGGCACTGCAAAAGGTAGGGTCAATTCAGACGTTTTTAAGGTATATTCACGTTATTCCGAAGGTTGGATACGGCGAATTGCCCATGGATGCCATCGACGAGAAGTTACTGCAGGCGCTGCGCGAGAATGGCCGCGCCTCCACCGCGCAGCTCGCGAGACTGGTCGGCCGGTCGCGCACCAGCGTACAAAGCCGGATCGAAAGGCTGCAGCGCGAAGGGATCATCGTCGGGTTCGGCGTTCGCTTGGGTCCCGAGCACGGACTGGGCGCCGTGCGCGCGCACGTCATGATCAAGGTGGGTCCGAAGGAGGCGCGCGCGGTCAGCGCGGCGCTGCGCGCCATCGCGCAGGTGCGGGTTCTGCATTCGGTGAGCGGCGATGTCGACTTGATTGCGGTGGCCGCGACCGCATCCGTTGCCGAAATGGACCAGGTGATCGATCGAATCGGCGCGCTCGAGGGCGTGGAACGCACCACCTCGTCGATCATTTTGTCCACGAAGTTCGAACGTTGAACGTATTGCTGCCGACGTTGGGCAGCGCCGGCGATGTGCACCCCTTCATCGCGCTCGGCGCCGCGCTCGAGGCTCGCGGCCATCGGGCGACGATCATCACCACGCCGCTTTTTCAGCCGCTGATCGAAGCGCAAGGCCTGAGATTCCTTCCGGTGGGAACCCTGGAGCAGGTGCGCGCGGTGATCGCACATCCCGACCTCTGGCATCTGCGCAAGGGTTTTGAAGTGCTTGCGCAGGTGTTCATACCGGCGATCGAAGAGATTTACCGCTTGATCGACAAGCACGCCGATGCGGATACCGTCGTGGCATTTTCGACCGGGGCGTTCGGTGCCCGCGTGGCGCAGGAGAAGCTTGGCATTCCGAGCGCTTCGATACATCTGCAACCCACCGTCATCCGTTCCTTTGCCGACCAGGGCATGTTCGGCCCCATCAGGCTTTCGGCATCGCACCCCCAGTGGTTCAAGCACGGGCTTTTTCGTTTGGTTGATTGGCTGGTCATTGATCGCTTCATGAAGCGCCCGCTCAATGAATTCCGCGCGACCTTGAGTCTTCCGCCCGTGGAGCGGGTGATGCATCACTGGATGCATTCACCGCAGCTGGTCATCGCGTTCTTCCCGGAGTGGTTCGCGGCGATCCAGCCGGATTGGCCGGCAAATACCCATGCGGTGGGATTTCCATTGTGGGACTTGGGAGGCGAGCCGGCCCCGCTTCAGGAGGCCGAAGCCTTCTTGAGCGCGGGCGCGGCGCCCGTGATCTTCACACCGGGCTCGGCAGGAGCGACGATGCATCGTTTCTTCCGCGAGTCGATCGATGCCGCGCGACAACTCAGGCTGCGCGCCATGCTGGTGACCAACTATCCGGAGCAGATCCCGTCCAGGCTTCCGGAGGGAATCGGGGTATTCGGCTATCTGCCCTTCAGCCAGGTGCTGCCGCGGGCCGCGCTGCTGGTGTATCACGGCGGGGTTGGCACGTTGGCGCAGGGAATCAAGGCCGCAGTTCCGCATCTGGTGGTGCCCAACGGCTACGATCAGTTCGACAGCGGCTGGCGCATCGAGCAACTGGGCTTGGGCAGGAGTATTCCCCAGACCCGCTATCGCGCGCGGCGGGTGGCCGCAGCGATCAGCGCCATCCTGGCGGATGGCCCATCAGTGGAGAACCGCAGACGATTGGCGTCGCGGGTCGACGGCGAACTCGCCATTGCGCGCGCCTGCGATTTGATCGAAGGATTGGGTGTTCAACAACGGCGGCCGCAAGGCCAATAAAAACGGCGTGGACCGCTCGACGGCGGCCCACGCCGCGAAGGATTCGCACCAGCGGGGGAGTTGGCTGGTTTGCCGGCGCGAGATTCTCCTAAACCTTCAATTCCATCCTGCCAAAATTACCCACGATGAGAAACGTACACTTTATATTCAATGGTTAAATTTTTTTCGCTTGACAGACGCGAAATATTGCGACGAGCGGCATCCGGGCCGGGCGAGACTACCCGCGTCCGCGGGCTAGACGACGCGCGCCGGCGCGGTCCGCGGCTTAAGCCGACGGCGCACGATCAGACAAGCCAGCACCGCCACCGCCAATGTGATGCAGCTGAAATAGAAATCCCGCTGCTGCCCGGGGGTGAATGCCATGGCGATGAGCACCGCGGCCATGCCGGCTATCGCCGCGTAGCTCAAGTACGGGAACAACCACATGAGGATGGCCGGGTTGGCCTCACCGCTGCGTTCGCGGCCCCGGCGCAACGCGATCTGCGCGAATGCAATGCTCATGTAGATGAACACGCTGAGGGCCCCCGAGGAACTCACCAAAAAATCGAAAACCGCCTGCGGCGCCTCGGTGGCGGCAATGATCCCCAGGAATCCCGACGCCGCGCCGATCAACACCGATGCCACCGGTACGCGCCGCGCATTCAATTTGATCAGGGACTGGGGTGCATCGCCGCGGGCGGCGAGAATAAACAGTACGCGCGAGCTTACGTAGAACGCCGAATTCAAGCAGGACAGCACGGCGGTGAGAATGATCGCGCTCATGATCTTGTCCGCCCAAGGCACATGCATGGCGTTCAGGGCCAGCGTGAACGGCGACTCGCCGGAGCGCACCGTGCTCCACGGAATCACCGACACGATCAGAAAAATGGAGACCACGTAGAAAATCAAAATACGCCAGATCACCGTGGTGGTCATCTTGGCAACCGCGCGGCCCGGCTGCGCCGATTCCGCCGCCGCAATCGTCGTGATCTCGGCGCCGGTCATCGCGAAGTAAACCGTCGGCACGGCCGCCAGCACCGCGATCCAGCTGTGCGGCGCGAAGCCGCCGTAAGCGCTGAGATTTCCGAAAGTCGCGCCATGCGGCGCGGTCCAGCCGAATGCGTAGGAAGCCGCAATCGCGACGAATACCAGTATGGCTGCGACCTTGATCGAGGCGAACCAGAATTCGAACTCGGCATAGGAGCGCGCCGACATGAGATTGACGGCAGTCATGATGGTCATCAGGCCGAGGCCGATCTGCAGCGGCGATAAAAACGGAATCCAGGTCTGCAGAATTTTCGCGCCGGCGATGGCTTCCACCGGCACCACCAGCACCCAGAAGTACCAATACAGCCAGCCGATCACAAAGCCGGCGCCGTCACCCAGACCGGCGCGCGCGAATTCCGTGAACGAGCGTACGTTGGGCAGCGCCGTCGCCATCTCACCCAACATGCGCATCACCAGCAAAATCAGCAGACCGGTAATCGCGTAACTGATGAACACCGCGGGTCCCGCGGCAATGATGGCGGTGCTGCTGCCGACAAACAGGCCTGCGCCGATGATGCCGCCGATGGAAATCATCGTTAGATGACGCCCC
>DATMKO010000016.1:0-11802 GCA_035571175.1 Steroidobacteraceae bacterium
GGCGACGCCGGTGGCGCAATTGTTCAAGTGACAAATGCGCAGGTACTTGCACCCCAACGCAACTATCGGCGCCGTGCCGAAGCCGAAGCTCTCCGCGCCGATGAGCGCCGCCTTGATGACGTCGAGACCGGTTTTCAAGCCACCGTCGGTCTGCAGGCGGACCCGATGCCGCAACTCGTTGGCGCGCAGAGTCTGATGGGTTTCGGCAAGCCCCAATTCCCAGGGTGTGCCCGCATACTTGATGGAGGACAGAGGACTCGCGCCGGTGCCGCCGTCGTAGCCGCTGATGGTGATCAAATCCGCGTAAGCCTTGGCGACGCCGGCCGCGACCGTGCCGACGCCAGGCTCAGCCACCAATTTGACCGACACCAGCGCGCTGGGATTGACCTGCTTCAAGTCAAAAATAAGCTGCGCCAAATCCTCGATTGAGTAGATGTCATGGTGCGGCGGCGGCGAGATCAATCCCACGCCGGGCCGCGCGAATCTCAGGCGTGCGATCATATCGTTGACCTTGTGGCCGGGCAGCTGCCCGCCTTCGCCGGGCTTTGCACCCTGCGCAATCTTGATCTGCAGCACTTCCGCATTGATCAAATATTCCGGGGTCACGCCGAACCGGCCGGAAGCCACCTGTTTGATCATGGAGTTCTTCTCGGTGCCGTAGCGAACCGGATCCTCGCCGCCCTCGCCGGAGTTGGAGCGCGCGCCCAAGCGGTTCATCGCGATCGCCAGGGCTTCGTGCGCCTCGGGAGACAGCGCGCCCAGGGACATACCGGCGCTGTCGAAGCGCGCGATGATGCTTGATAGCGGCTCAACGTCCTCGATGGGAATGGGCGCGGCGCCGGCTTTGAGTTTGAGGAGATCGCGAATGCAGGACACCGGCCGCTCGTTGACCAATGCCGCGAATTGGCGGTACTGCTCGTAATCACCCGTCATGACCGCCGATTGCAGCGTTGCCACCACGTCGGGGTTGTACATGTGATATTCGCCGTCGTGCATGTACTTGAGCAAACCGCCCTGCTCGACGGGCACGGCTGGATCCCAGGCGCGCTCGGCCAGGTACTCCGAATCCGCTTTGAGGTCCTTAAAGTCCGCGCCCTGAATGCGGCTTTCGGAGCCTTCGAAACAGAGACTGACGACCTCGTCGCCCAATCCGACGATCTCGAACAGCTGCGCGCTGCGGTAGCTGGCGATGGTGGAGATGCCCATCTTGGACATGATTTTGAACAAGCCCTTGCGGATGCCGCGCCGGTAGCTGCGGCCGAGTTCCTGGCGCGCGGCTGCTTCCATTTTGAGCGCGCCCTTGCGCATCAGATCGAACAAGGTTTGATAGGCAAGATACGGATACACGGCGGTTGCGCCGTAACCGATCAAGCACGCGAAATGATGTGCATCGCGCGCCGTGCCGGTTTCCACCAGGATGTTGCATTTGCAGCGCAGCCCGGTCGCGATCAGGCGGTGATGCACGGCGCCGGTGGCGAGCAAGGCATGTAGGGGCAATTTGCCCGCTACCAGGTAGCGATCCGACAACAGCAGCACGATCTTGCCATTGCGTACCGCGGCCTCGGCTTGATCGCAAACCTTAAGGACAGCGGCCTTGAGATCCAGCTGCTGCTCGTATTGCAGATCGATGAACTCGTTCGGCACCCCGGAATCCGCGAGCGCCACGATTTGCCGCAGCTTGCGCTGCGAGAGCACCGGCGAGCTTAGGACGATTTGCTCGGCATGGTGCTGGTCTGGCACGAAGATGTTGGCTTCGCGGCCGATCTGGGTCTGCAGCGACATCACGATACTTTCGCGCAAGCTGTCGATCGGCGGATTCGTGACCTGGGCGAATTGCTGGCGGAAATAGTCGTACAGCGAGCGCGCCTTTTTCGACAATACGGGCATCGGCGTGTCATCGCCCATCGAGCCCACGGCCTCGCTTTCGTCTTCGGCGAGAACCCGGATGATCTCGTCGCGCTCTTCGGCCGAGACGTTGTACATTTTCTGGTACAGCGCGAGTGTGTCGCGATCGAACGGCTCGGCCGCCAGGCGCGGGTCGATGAGATCGGTTTGCAGATAACGCACGCCCTTCTTGAGCCATACCTTGTACGGGTGGCGGCTTTTCAAAAGATCGTCGACGCGCTGGGTGTTGAGAAGCTCGGAGGTCTGCAGATCGAGCGCCAGCATCTCGCCGGGTCCCAGCTTGCCCTTCTCAACCACGTCTTCAGGCAGGTAATCCCAAACGCCCGCTTCCGAGGCAATGGTGATATGCCGATTCTTCGTGATCACCCAACGCGCCGGACGCAAACCGTTGCGATCCAAGGTGCACAACGCGTAGCGGCCGTCGGTGAGCACGATGCCGGCCGGACCGTCCCAGGGCTCCATATGCGTGGCGTAGTACTCGTAAAACGCCTTCAGGTCCGGGTCGATCATGTCGACCGACTGCCACGCCGGCGGTATCAGCAGGCGCATGGCATGCATGGGGTCGAGGCCCCCGGCCAGCAGCACTTCCAGCATATTGTCGAGGGATTGCGAGTCCGATCCCGTCAGCGACACCAGCGGCAGAATGTCGGTCAGATCCGGCAGCAGTGGCGAATGAAACAGCGGGCCGCGCGCCACCGCCCAGCTGCGGTTGCCTTGCACCGTATTGATCTCGCCGTTGTGGGCCAAATAGCGGTACGGGTGCGCCAGGCGCCATTGCGGCAGCGTATTGGTGGAAAAGCGCTGATGGAAAACCACCACCGAGGCCTCCATCCGTGGATCCTTGAGGTCCGGATAGAACTGCACCAGAAATTGCGGCATCACCATGCCTTTATAGACAATGGTGCTCGATGATAGCGACGGGATGTAGAAGACTTTGTCCTCTGCCGCCAATTTTATTTCGGTGCGCCGTCTCGCCAGAAACAGCTTGCGGTTGAAGGTGGCATCGTCGAGGTCGCTGCCCGCGTTTACGAACACCTGCTCGATGATCGGCAGGGTCTTGAGCGCTTCCGAACCGCAAGCTTCAGGGTCAGTGGGCATTGCGCGAAAGCCCGCGACCTCGAGTTTCTCGAGTCGCAATTGCTCGGCGAGAATATTGCGAGCCGCTCTCGCCTTGGCGGCGTCGCGGTTCAGGAACACGAGGCCCGCGGCAAACAGCGGCGCCAAGGTTAGCCCCGCTTCCTGGGCCACGGCCCGCAAGAATGCGGTGGGTAGCTTGATGAGCAATCCGCAGCCATCCCCGGTCTTACCGTCGGTGGCAATGGCGCCGCGGTGGGTAAGTCGATTCAACGAGCTGATCGCGGTCTGCAATACCCAGTGGCTGGCCTTGTCGTCGAGGCTCGCAATCAGGCCGAAGCCGCAGGAATCCTTTTCATAGCCTGCCCGGCAAAGCCCCCAATCGCCCGCGCGCGGATCCGCGCCATGCAGGCTGGTGTCGAAAACCGCGATGTCCTCATTCGCCATATCTTGCGCCCAGGTGTAAGCGTAAGCCCCAATGCTCTAAAGCACAGGGCCTTTAAAAACAATGACTTAATTCGGTTCTAGGCGCTCGAAGTCAAGCGCGTGAGGGGCAACGCCGTGTCGCGCCTATGTATGCAACTCATAATACCGAGGAAGTACTTATCGTCAATCGCCTTGATGTAGGGCGCGTTACCCCGCGATGTAGCGTTCCAGCTGCTGGATGTGTTCGGTTTGGTCCTGGATCACGGCCTTGACCAAATCGCCGATGGAAAGCATTCCGACCACGCGGCCGGCCTTCATCACGGGCAGGTGCCTGAATCGTCCCTCGGTCATCAACTCCATGCAGTGATGCACGGTGTCCTCCGGCGTTACGCTGATTGCCGGCGAAGTCATGATGTCGCTCACCGGCGTGTCGTGCGAGGAGCGATTCTTGAGGATGACCTTGCGGGCGTAATCGCGCTCCGAGATGATTCCGAGCAGCGTGCCCTCGTTCATCACCAGCAGCGCACCCACATACCGCGTGGCCATGATCTCTATGGCGCGCAGCACGGACTCATGCGGCGCGACGGAGAAAATTTGGTTGCCCTTGATCTTAAGCAATTGACTCACGGTCTGCATAACCCCCCCCGCTTACGTCTGATCGGACCGCCAACCCTTTGCAATGACTATACTCGCGCCTTTCGCTGGGACAAGTGGCCATAAAACCATGCCCGATTCGGATCCAACACCGCCCGTCGCCGCGGTCAGACCCCATGCCGTAACCTCGCCTTTTGGGGTACGGACCGACCCCTATTACTGGCTGCGCGACGACCAGCGCGCCGACCCGGAAGTTCTGGCCTACCTGCGTGAGGAGAATACATTTCAGGAGCGCAGCATGGCGCGCGCCAAGCCGCTCGAGGATGCGCTGTACGCGGAGATCATCGCGCGGCTCAAGCAGGACGATTCGACCGTGCCGTATCGCAAGAACGGCTATTGGTACCACACCCGCTTCGAGCCCGGAAAGGAACACCCGATCTATGCGCGCCGCAAGACTTCGCTCGATGCGCCGGAAGAGATCTTGCTGGACGCCAACTCCCTCGCCGCGGGACATGACTACTACCGCATCGGTGCGATCGAAGTCTCGCCGAATGGGCAGTGGCTGGCCTTTTGCGAGGACACGGTCGGCCGGCGCCAGTTCGCGCTGCGCTTCAAGAATCTTGGCAGCGGCGAATTTCAGCCGACCGCCATCCCCAATGTCGAGCCCGACCTGGCGTGGGCCGCCGACAACCGGACCGTGCTGTATGTCGAGAAGGACCCGGAGACGCTGCTCGGTGTATACGTCAAGAAGCATAGCTTGGGAGAGGACCCGAAATGCGATGCCTTGGTTTTCGAGCAAACGGACTTGAGCTTCTACACCGCCGTTTCCAAATCCAAATCGGATGAATTCGTTTTCATCCGCATGGAGAGCACGCTGTCCTCGGAATGGCGCTACGCGCGCGCCGCGGATCCGGAGCTCAACTTCGAGATTTTTCTGCCGCACCAACCCGATCATGAATACGACATCGAGCATCTCGGCGATGCCTTCATCGTCAGGACCAACCGGCAGGCGCGAAATTTCCGCCTGGCGCGCGCGCCGATTCGTCCGCAGGCGGATTGCGCCGCCTGGCTCGATGTGGTGGCGCATCGGGACGACACTTTCATCGAGGATTTCGACGTATTCGCAGGATTCCTGGCGCTCTCGGTCCGCAGCGGCGGGTTGCACAAGATCTGCATCCACATGCTGAGCGCAGGGTCGGAATTCTTCATCGCGAGCGATGAGCCTGCCTATAGCAATGCGCTTTCCGTGAATGCGGAATTGAACACCGAGGTCGTGCGTTACGCCTACTCATCGCTCACCACGCCAACGACGATATACGACTACAACGTACGTACCCGAGGGCAGGTGCTGCTGAAACGCGATCCGGTGCTCGGCAGTTTTGATCCCGGCGACTACGTCACGGAATTTCTGTTCGCACCGGCGCAGGACGGCGCCCGCGTGCCGGTGTCCTTGGTGTATCGCAAAGGCTTTGCGCGCGACGGCTCCGCGCCGCTGCTGCAATACGGCTATGGCTCCTACGGTTTGTCGATGGACCCGAGCTTCTCGCCGGCTCGCTTGAGCCTGATTGACCGCGGCGTGGTGTACGCGATTGCCCACGTGCGCGGCGGCCAGGAAATGGGCCGCGCCTGGTACGACGACGGCCGGCTGCTGCACAAGAAAAATTCATTCAGCGATTTTCTGGATGTCACGCGGATGCTGGTCGCACGCGGCTATGCCGCGAAAGACAAGGTGTTCGCGATGGGCGGGAGCGCCGGCGGTTTGCTGGTGGCGGCCGTCGCCAACATGAGTCCGCAAGATTACTGCGGCATCGTGGCGCAGGTTCCGTTCGTCGATGTGGTCACGACCATGCTCGACGACAGCATCCCGCTGACCACCAACGAATACGACGAATGGGGCGACCCTCGCGAACGCCAGTACTACGACTACATGCTGTCGTATTCGCCCTACGACAATGTCGCTGCGAAGGCGTATCCGGCGATGCTGGTCACCACCGGGCTTTGGGATAGTCAGGTGCAGTACTACGAGCCGGCAAAATGGGTGGCGAAGTTACGAGCCCTCAAGACCGATCAGAATCGGCTGTTGCTGCATGTCGAGATGGAGGCCGGTCACGGCGGCAAGGCCGGGCGCTTCCAGCGCTATCGGGAGATTGCGATGGAGTACGCATTCATACTGGACGAGTTGGGTGTGCGCAGATAAAAAAAAGGCGCCGCATGCGGGGGAAGCTAGATCGCGGCGCCAGGGGTTATCCCCATGCTTGGAAAACTAGCCCTTCGCCGCCAGCGCCTCCGGCGTCGATGAGGTATTCACCGAGTTGGCATACATGGCGGCAAGCCGAGCGGCCGCGCCTAAGCGGGCATCGATTCTTGCGAGCGCGAATTGGCCGTCGGCGCGCCGCACCAGCAGGGCGGCTTCGCGGCTACCCTCGGGCGCCAGCAACGCAACAATTTTCGATTGCATATCAAGATACGCAGCAAGCGGCGTGCCAGTCGGCGCTCTAATAAAATCAAAGGTTTATGTTATGCGCCAAGGTGCTCAAGTGACAGGAATTGTCGGCTGCTGACAAAGCGGCGCCTTTACGAATGGGCGGGACGGAGCACGGTGCACGCCTGCGAGTGCTCCTTCAATGTCTTGCAGATCGACGCGGCGTGCTTCTCGCTCAAGTTCGCGACCTGCAGGCGATACAGCGTGCCCGAGGCCGACTTCTTCGGCGCCACTTTCGGCGTCAGTCCTGTCAAAAGCTTGGGATATTTCTTTTCCAGCTGCGCCCAGCGCGCGTTCGCCGCATCCGCGCCGGACTTGAACGCGCCGAGCTGAATACCGTAGGTCCCGGCCGCTGCTTTGGCGGTGGCCGCGGTAGGTGCGACCGCCTTGGGTGCCGCGGCGTTTGCCGCTGGATTGGGCGCCGTGGCCGCCGGCGGCGCCGGGGTTGCCTGCGCCGGCGGAATGGCGTTCGATGGTGCCGAGGCCAGTGTGAAGTTCTCCACACGAATGCGCGCTTCCTCGGTCCACTTGCCTTCCGGATATTGCTTCAAGAAAGCCTGATAGCCCTCGAGAGTGTCGGTGTCGCGCGCTTTCTGCCAATCCCGCTCCTCGTAGAGTTCCTTTAGCCGGGCCTGGGCCTGAGCGGTGAAGTCGCCGCTCGGGTATTTCTTCAGGAATTGTTCGTAAGTCTCAGGCGTGTTCGCGCCCACTGCTTTTTCCCAGTCGCTCTGCTGCCGGCTGCAGCCCGAAACGCCCAGCAAGGCGGTCAAACACAGCGCCAGGACAAGTTTGTTGAAGACCATTTTCACGCTCGGGCTTAAGACTCCAAAGAATACCGGCATTCTACGTCGATTCGCGACGTGGCGGCGACGCCAAGCTCGTCACATCACGAGGTACCCGGGGATAGGATAATAAGTGAACATGAACCAACCAAAGCGGCGATTTCTGGACCTGGGCGAGGCCACGCCGACCTTTATCGGTGCCACGTCGGTGTTCATCGGCAACATTCGCGGCGCCGGTCAATTCGTGGTTTCCGGCGAAGTGCACGGCGACGGCGAGCTGGATGGCGCGCTGAATCTGTCGGCCAGCGGATGTTGGCACGGGAACATCCAGGCGCAGCAGGCGATCGTCGCGGGCAAGATCATGGGTGGCCTGAGCGTCAAGGACAAGCTGGAAATCGGCTATACCGCGGTGATACGCGGCAAGGTCAGCGCGCGTACGGTTGCCATAGCCAAAGGGGCGATCGTCGACGGCGAAATCGAAGTAACGTCGGATTCCCCGGTGGTGCAATTCGAGGAAAAGCGCGAAGCCAAAGCGTAGCGCCGACCTGCTTCGAGTGCTGTTCTCAAATGGCGACAGGACCGCAAAGTTGGTGTGTTCGCTTGGATTCCCGCATCCTAGCAAGATCAACGCCCCAAATTTGAAATGAAAGAATACGATGTGATCATCATCGGCGGCGGCATTCACGGCGCCGGCGTACTCCAAGCTGCCGCCGCCGCGGGACACAGCGCCTTGCTCATCGAACGGCGGGCGCTTGCCAGCGGCACGTCGAGTCGCTCCAGCAAGCTCATTCATGGCGGACTGCGCTATCTGGAATCCGCTCAGTTTGCCCTGGTGCGCGAGAGCTTGCGCGAGCGCGCAATTCATCTGCGCATCGCCGCCGAATTGGTCGAACTGAAGCCTTTCTTCATACCGGTGTATCGCGACACCCGACGGCGGCCGTGGCAGTTGAAGCTCGGACTCTGGATGTACGCGCTGCTCGGGGGATTTGATGCAGCTACGCGCTTCGGCAGCGTGCCGCGCAGCGACTGGTCGTCCCTCGATGGCCTGAAGACCGAGGATCTCGATGCCGTGGTTCGCTATCATGATGCGCAAACCAACGATGCATTGCTGACGCGCGCCGTGGTGCAGTCGGCGTTGCAGCTGGGCGGCGAACTCGCGATGCCGGCCACCTTCACACGAGCGACTTTGGGCGACAGCGGCGTTACAGTGAATTACACGGCAGCGGCGTCGAGCATCGAATGCAGGGCGCGCGTGCTGATCAACGCCGCCGGACCCTGGGCGCCGCAGGTCGCACGCGCCGTCGAGCCGGCGATCAGTGTGCCGGATGTGGACCTGGTGCAGGGCACGCACATCGTGATCCCTTTTGCGCTCAGCGCCGGCATCTACTATGTCGAGAGTCCGGCGGATGGGCGCGCCGTGTTCGTGATGCCCTGGGGCGGAGCCACCCTGATCGGCACCACCGAAACGCCGTATCGCGGCGACCCCGATGCCGTGCAGCCGCTGCCGCGGGAGGAGGAATATCTTCTGGCGGTCGCGCGCCATTATTTCCCCGCCTTGAGCGGACTTGCCCGCAGCGACATTACCGAGCGTTTCGCGGGGCTGCGAGTGCTCCCCGCCGCCAGCCAGGCGGCCTTCGACCGGTCGCGAGAAACCATATTCACCACGGATCGAGACGTACGCCCGCGCGTGCTCGGCATCTACGGCGGCAAACTTACCGGGTGGCGCGCTGCCGCCGCCCACGTGATGGAGCGTATCAGCCCCTCCTTGGCGCCCGCCGTCAGGCGCGCCGCAACGGATGAGTTGATTTTGAGGAGACCTGAATGAAGAAGTTTGGTATGGCTGCGCTGACGCTTGCGTTCTTCGCAACGCTTGCTCACGCCGATGACTATCTCAGTCCGACGGAGGAACGCGTGCGGCTGTCGCTCGGAGTGATACGCACGTCGAACACCACCGACCTGCAACTCGACAGCAGTACCGGGGTCGCGGGCACGCCGATCAGCGCGGAGAACCAACTCGGATTGGACCCCACGGACTATGAACCCAAATTTCAAGCCATGGTGCGCGTCCAGGAACGGCACCGCCTGCGCTTCGATTTTTTTGAGCTGAATCGTGACGGGTCAACCACCATCACGGAACCGATCATTTTTCGCGATGTGGTATTGCAGCCCGGCGACCCTGCGTATTCGACCCTCAACTTGAGCACCTTCAGCATCACCTACGAATACTCGTTTTTGCACACCGAGAAGTACGAGGTCGCGGCCACCATCGGCGTCACTGAAACCGATATCTCCGCGCGCGCGCGCGTCACCACCACCACGCGGCATGTTGACCAGTCCGAGGATCAGGCCGGCCCCTTTCCGACGGGCGGAATCGATGCGACCTATGTGTTCAGCAAGCGCTGGTACGTGGACGGCCGCGCCCAATACATGCACTTATCCTACAATAATCTCTCGGGTTCGCTGGGTTATGGCGAGTTCGACGTGTTGTACCGGTTGCGTGAGAACATTTCGTTCGCGCTGGGCTACAACATCGTGCGGGCGAATCTCGAATCGAGTCAAACCACGCAAGGCGGCTACTTCGACTTTACTTCGAAGGGTCCGGAAGTTTTCGTCAGAGTCGCTTTCTAGCCGGGAATCCGTTCGCTCGCGTGGCCGCGGCTAGGGGCTGCCTTCCGCCGAGAACTCGACCCGATTGTTCGCCGCCGCGGCGCGATTCCATTCGCCGGCGGTGAGGGTGTCGCTGCGCGTCGGATACGGCGTGCCGGCGCCGGTCCCCGTGGCCTGGTTTTCGATCGCGACCGTGATCGCGCCCGAAGTGCGTTGGCGCACGCCGTCAATCAAGTTGGCGAATGCCAGCGACTGGCGTTGTTGGCTCGATAGGGATTCGGCGAAGGGATTGCCGATCAGATCACAGCGGCTGACCGGGAGTGCAGCCGCGGCAGGCGTGTATCCATCCGTGCTGTTGCCACTGAGACAGTAGTTTCCCGCCAAATTGGTGACCTTCACCACGCCGTGAAATCCCTGCGATTCAAGCGTCGCCAGCACCTCGCGCAACGCATCGATACGGCTTCGATCGAAGGGTATTTCGCCGTAGGGCACCGGCTCCACTCGCGGCGCGATTGCCGATGGCGAAGATCCCGCAGCGGCTGCGCCCGCCGCAGCGGCCGCCGCGTTGCCGTTCGCGGCGGCAAGCGCGGCGGTGAGTTCCTTGACCGCCGCGGACAGCTCGCCGCGCGAGCGCTGCAATTCCTCATTGGCGGAGGTCAAGCCGGCGTTTGCAGCGCGCGCGCTCGCCAAATCATTGCGCGCAACCAACCAGCTGGCGGCAAATGCGCAGGCAATAACGCACGCTGCCAGCATCGCGACCGCCACCGGCCAAATCGGCTGCGCCGGCGGCAACGGCCGCAGTGGCACCAGCGGCTCGCCGGCTTGCATCGGCATCGCGTCGCGGATATCGCGGACGATGCGCGCGGCCGCACTGTTGAGGGCATCGGCGATGAAGCGTCGAATATCGTCGGGCACAGCCTCGGCCGATTTTTGCGGCTTCGAATTGTCGAACGGGCTGGCGCCGGCATCCAGCTCCACCGGCGACAGCGCGGGCTCCGTGCCGTCGCGGCGATTCGGCAACAAGTGCAATTCGTACAGCACTTTGGAAACATCGACGGGCCGCAGCTGCTTGGGCAGAACTCCCATTGCGCCGAGGGCCCGCGCTTGACCGACGTACAGTTCGCCTTCCTGCGAGGTGTACATCATGATGGGGATCATTGCCGTCTGCGGATTGCCCTTGATCTCCCGGACCGCCTGCAAACCATCCATGCCCGGCATCAGATGGTCCATGAAAATTGCATCCGGCCGATTGTTCTTCAAATATTCAATGGCTTGCTCGGCCGACGCCGCCATGTCGACCTCGACCTCGTATTTCTCGAGTATGCGGCTCAAAATGACTCTGGCCGACTTGGAATCATCGACGACCAATGCACGTTTGCGGGCCATGAGATTATATTAGCGCAGACCTTTACGCGCCGGTCAGCGTCCCGTGAAGCCTGGTCGCGAATCCGCGCTATGCGGGATCGGCGCTCTTCGATTCCTTGTTCTGTGCGATCCAGGTCAATGCGGATTCAACATCGGCGAGTTCACTGGCGGTGAACCCCTCGAGCCTCACGCCGGTAGCCTCCGCTTTCTTCTTGGCGAGCTCCGCGGCGGCGACGGAATGCACCCACACCAGGCCGCGGCGCACTTTGGCAGTAAACTTCTGCTGCTTTTCTTCGTTCATCATTCGTCTCCTTACAAAATGTCTCTAGGCACGATACACGACTACCACTGAGTTTCGGAAATCGGGCGATCAGGCTACGGCGCCGCGATGGCGCGATCCAATCTAGTACTGTAGGCGTTGAGAGCGCGCGAGACCACCCCTATGTATTGGTTGGCTTCCTCCCAGCGGCGCTCTTCGATTGCTTCGCGAATTCCCGGCAGGGTCTTGACGCCATACCCAGTATGCGCGCCCGGCGCGTAAATCATGTGCTGATACCAGTCGCGGCC
>DATMKO010000017.1:0-2971 GCA_035571175.1 Steroidobacteraceae bacterium
CAGCACGGGACGCGCGCCCACCCAGCTTGGCCCTTCAGGTTCGAAAGGATAACCGAGTGCGCGCGCAGTCAGGCGCAGGCGCGCGGGTTTGCGGGGATCCGGCGGTGCATCGGCAGCGCTGAATTCCATGTAGCTCGAGGCGCGCAAGCGTCCGGCCATCGGAGTGACCAGCAGGTGCTCGCGGGTGTAAACCACCGGCGCGTCGAGGAACGGCGCAATCCCCGGCAATTCGACATGGTAGCCGCGCACGGCTTGCAGCGGCGCATGCAGCCCGAAAGGCGCGAGCAGGGGCGCGGAGCCCATGCCGGCGCACACCACCGCGGCGTCGATCAGCAGCAGCTCTTGATCGCTGTGGACTTCGAGTTTGGCGCCGCGCGGGCGCAGCGCCGTCACTCCCAGGCGGCGAAAGGTCGCGTTGCGCGCCACGGCTGCCGCCACCAGCGCGCGCACGATCTCCAAAGGATCAAGCACGTGCGCGGAGTCCTCGAACCATAAGCCGGCGGCGGTCGTCGCATTGGCCGCCCGTTGCAGCGGCGTGAGCTGCGCGGCGCTGATTTCGCGGGTCTTGATGCCGAGCTTGAGCATGGTGCGCGCATTGGCGCGCATTTGATCTGCGCTTTTCCGGCCAAATCCAATCTCGTAATGCCCATGCCGGCGCAGCAGTTCGGGGCGGGCAATTTCCGCGAGCCAGCGCGCCCATGCCGCGGCGGCCGGCAGCACCAGGGGCGACAGCTGCCGGGTGTTTTCCGTGCGCCGGAAAGCCGCCGCCGCGAAGCGCCGAATCCACGGCAGCATGCGCAGCACCTGGCGCGCAGGAAGGTCGAGTGCTCCGTCAAAAAGATACAGTTCGCGCCAAAACCCGAACAGCAGCCCGGGAGACGGCAGCGGCTGCACGAGCTCCGCGGCGATATGGCCGACATTGCCGAAACTCGCGCCCGCGACGCCCGGTTCGGCGCGATCGAGCAGCAAAACCTTGCGCCCTTCGCGCGCCAGAGCCAGCGCCACGGCCGCGCCGATCACCCCGGCACCGATCACGGCGATCGTGTCTTGCTCGCTCATGACAATACCGTATACGATCTACGATCCTGCAGGCAACCCCAATGAGGCGCAAGGCCATGTCCACATCCCTGTCATGCACGTGGTCCGGCGTGTTTCCGGCCGCAACCACGCAGTTCGATCGCGCCTTGGAAGTCGACTTGCCCGCCACGCAAAAGGTGCAAAAAGCCCTGCTCGACGACGGCGTGCACGGCTTGGTGCTGATGGGCACGGTGGGCGAGGGCAATTCCTTGACTGCGGAGGAGAAGCGCCAGGTGCTCAAGGCCGCAGTGGAAGTGAGCGCAGGCAAGGTGCCGGTGATCGCCGGCGTGTCCGAATTCACCACGGTCGCGGCCGCGGCCTTCGCCCGCGACGCCGAACGCCTCGGCGCCGCCGGGCTCATGGTGCTGCCGGCGATGGTGTACGTGCCGACGGCCGCCGAACTGGAACATCATTTTCGAACCGTGGCGGCGGCCAGCGGACTGCCCATCATGCTGTACAACAATCCGCCCTCCTATCGCGTGAACATCGACATCGCAACCTTGCAGCGTCTGGCAGACGTGCCGACCATTGTGTCGATCAAGGAGTCCGCGCCCGATTCGCGCCGCTTCACCGACATCATCAACGCCTTTGGCGAGCGCTTCGTGCTGTTCGCGGGACTCGACGACATCGCCTTCGAAGGATTGACGCTCGGCGCCAAGGGCTGGGTATCCGGTCTCACCAACGCGTTTCCGGTCGAATCGTTGCGCCTGTATGAAGCGCTGCGCAAGGGCGATCTGGAACGGGCACGCAAGATTTACCGTTGGTTCATGCCGCTGCTGCATCTGGATGCGGAGCACGACCTGGTGCAATCCATCAAGCTCGCCGAGCAGGTCATGGGCCGCGGTTCGGAACGCGTCCGCCTGCCGCGGTTGCCGCTGGCGGGCGAGCGGCGCGCCGCGGTGATCGCGATGATCGAGCATGCGCGCGACACGCGGCCCACAGCCAAGTGATGCGCGCCATCCGCGTCATCGATTCTCACACCGGCGGTGAACCCACGCGCCTGGTGCTCGAAGGCGGCCCCGACTTGGGCACGGGTCCGCTGGAGATGCGTCTGGCGCGCTTTCGCGAGCAGTTCGATGCCTACCGCTCCGCCATCGTCAATGAGCCGCGCGGCTCGGATCCGCTGGTCGGAGCGCTGTTGGTCAAGCCGCACCGCGCCGACTGCGCGCTCGGCGTGATCTTTTTCAACAATGTGGGTTATCTAGGAATGTGCGGGCACGGCACCATCGGCTTGATTGCATCGCTCAAATTTGCCGGCCAGCTTGAACCCGGCGCAATCAAGATCGACACGCCGGTGGGCGCGGTCGCGGCGAACTTGAGTGTCGATGGCCGCATCAGCGTGGACAACGTGGTGAGCTGCCGCGCGGCGCGCGAGCTTCGCGTCGAGGTTCCCGGAATCGGCGCGGTGGTCGGCGATGTTGCCTGGGGAGGCAACTGGTTCTTTTTGATCTCCGAGCACGGCCAACGCATCGACCTGCAACACGTCGAGTCCCTGACCGACTACTCGTGGCGCGTCCGCGCGGCGATCAATTCGCAAGGGCATCCGTTGGTGGATCATATCGAACTGTTCTCTGCATCCGATGTGGGCGGCGCGCACAGCCGCAACTTCGTGCTTTGCCCGGGCAAGGCCTATGATCGTTCGCCGTGCGGCACCGGAACCAGCGCGAAGCTGGCCTGTCTCGCCGCGGACGGCAAGCTCAAGGAGGGCGAGGTGTGGGTGCAGGAGAGCTTGATCGGCAGCACATTTGCGGGCCGCTATCGTTGGCACGATCGCGGCAAGGGCGAAATCGTGCCAACCATCACCGGCACCGCGCACGTCACCGGCGAGTCGGTGCTGCGCCTCGATCCCGAGGATCCATTTTGCTGGGGCATTCGCGCGTGAATCAACCGCTCG
>DATMKO010000018.1:0-5718 GCA_035571175.1 Steroidobacteraceae bacterium
CAAGTCCGACCTCGACGCTGATCAGATGCGCGCCGTCGTGCAAACGCGCGATCGATTGCTCGAGCGCAACATCGACGCCGCAGGCCTCATGCAGGGCATCGCGGCGGCGCTGGCGCCGTTTCCCGATCTCAATATCGATCTATTGGAATGGTCGTATGCCGCTGCGGCGGCCGGCTCCGCGCCCACTGCCGATGGCGCCGCGCCAACGCCGCCGCAAGCCATCTTGATTCGGCTGGGTGGACACATCAATGCGCATCTCCTGAAAGCCGATGCGAATGCCCAGGTGTCGGGGCTGGCAACGGCAATCGGCTTGCAACTCGGCGGCCTTGGAGGCATCGAGAAACTGCCCTTCGACATCACTCCCGAAGGGACGCTGACCAGCAAGTCCAGCGACGTCGCCGCGCCGAAGCCGCAATTCAGCGTGACTGCAACCATCCCCGTCGGCCCCAAGCGAACTTCGTGAGCATCATGAAATCCTCGCGCTACTCCGCCGCCGCGCTCGCCGCCACCCTGAAATGCTGCGTCGCTGCGCTCATCGTCTGCATTTTGCTCATTGGATTCATGCGCGCCGCGCGCCGCGCCGCGGAACACCGCAACGAACTGGCTTCACAACGCATTCAGGTCGCAAGGGCCCACCTCGATCGGGCGAACGAACGCCGGGCGCTGGTGGAACAATATCTTGGCCCCTACAACCAGCTGGTCCAGGAAGGATCGATGCAGCGATTCGATCGCGCTGCCGCGGGTGACTGGTTCGAGGCCGCCATCCGCGGACCCGTCGAGCGGGCGGTGGACGGTTATGTGATCGGCAAGGATGCCCCGTATGTGGGACACGAAAACGCCGAGCTCAGCGCGTTTCGCATCGTCTCGCATCCGCTCGAATTCACCGCGACCGTCGAGGATGAAGATGAGTTCGCCGACATGATGAAATCGATCGAGACCCGGTTGCCGGGCACCACGGCCGAGGAGGCGTGCTCGCTGCACCACGACCGCGAATCGGGCCGCAACGAACCGCTTGCCGTGCGCTGCGAGGTGATCTGGTATGAATTCGCGCCGCATGACGCGATTCTCGGCGCGAACGCCCGGGGAACCCAGCCATGAGCGCGAGCGCTCATCCTTGCCGTCGCAACTTGCGCTGCGGACCCATGCTCGCGCTGCTCGCGGCGTTCGTGCCGGCGTTGAGCGGCGCCGTCCCGCCGCTCGATGTCCCAGCGCTCGAGGCGACAGCGCCGCAGGCCTCCGTGCCCGATGGCGCGCACCTGCCGCGCGCCCGGAGCGGCAAAACCCGCATCGGCAGGATTTTCTTCTCGCCCGCCGAGCGGCAGCGGCGGCACGCGGCGCGGGAGCATCCGGCAACCGACGCACTGAGCGCGAACGCAACTCCTCGTAGGGAACGCCTGGTGATCGACGGCGCGGTTAGTTCGAGTACCGCAGGCCGAGCTGTGTGGATCAACGGCACTGCGATCGAGAATTCCGCCAATCCGAAGTCGGCCTGGACCGACAGCACCGGCACGGTTTGGCTGCGCGACGACCGGCGGATACCACGGGTGGTGCGGCCCGGGCAGGCAATCGACCCGGCAAGCGGAGCGATGGATGACCTGCTGCCCGCCGGGTCCGTGAAGCAGCGCTGAGAGGTCCCATGCACTTGCCAAAACGCGCAGCACGCACGGCCGGCCCGCACTCTCAGCAGGGCGCCGCGGCGCTGTTGTTGATTCTCACGATGATCGTGATTCTGACCATCGTCCTCGCGCCCCGATTGACCTTGTGGCAAGTGCATAACGCAGCCGGCGGCCGCGGTTATCAAACGCTCATGGACGCGAAGACGGCCATCCTGGCCCATGCTGCGAACCCGGGGGCGGATACGGTGCCGGGCCGTCGATTGGGACAGATTTCGCTCACGCCCGACTTGCCCGTGCTCGCCGGGAGCGGCTTCGACGGCTTGAGCAAACCGGGATGTGCGACGCGAACCTGGGCTCCAGGCCAGGCGCTCATCGATCCTAATTCCTTTGCAACGCCGCTCAATGTGCGCTGCTTCGGCCGCTTCCCCTGGCTCAGCTTTGGACTGCCAGGGCCCAGCACGCCGGATGACCAATTGGGCGAAGTGCCGTGGATATTCATGTCGGCCAATCTCGTCGTCGGGGCGGCCTGCCTCGCAAATTTGAATCCGCTCATGCTGAGCAGTGCCTATACCGGCGGCTGCGGTACGACAGTGCCGTTTCCCTGGCTGCGCGTGGTCGACGCTCGCGGTAATTTGCTGTCGGCGGAAGTCGCCATCGTGCTGATCCTCCCGGGACCGCCCGTGCAGAATGGACAAACCCGCAGCGCACCCATCGATCATGCTCCTGCCGCCTACCTCGAAGGATTGACGGTGGCGGCCGGTTGTCCCGCGCCCTGCGTGCCCGGGACCTATAGCAATGCCGCCTATACGGTCGCCAGCGGTTTGAACTGGACCTTCATCGACGCGCCCGCGAGCACAAGCTTGAGCCCGCCGCCGTCCTACTATTCGACGCCGTTTCAATTCAACGATCATTTGATCTATATCACGGCCGGCGAGTATTTCGAGGCGATGGAGCAACGCGCGCGGCTCGCCGTCCTCAACACGTTGAGCACCTTTCGCGTAAGCAACGGCTACCTGCCCTATTCAGGCGACTATCCCTCGACGCCGCTGGCATCGAGCTGCGCGCTGCATTCGCGCCTCGGTTTGCTGCCGCAGGCCTTGAGCTGCGGCGGTGCTTTGAATTATCCAGCGTGGCTCAGCGCCGCGGGCTGGGGGTCTTACTTCATCTACGCTGTCGATCCGGGCTGCACTGCTGGAGCGGCCGCGCCGCGCTGCCTCGCGCCGGGCTTACGGCTCGGCGGCGCCGCGCAGCGCTACAACGCGGTTCTGTTCAGCCCCGGCCGAGCGATACAGAGTGCGCCATATGCCGCGTCAAAGGGCGCGCCGCAGGCGCCGCTGGGAAGCGGCTCGTTGGCGGATTTTCTCGACAGCGCCAGCAACCTGGCCGGGCCGCCGTTCGATGCCGCGGGGACTCCTCTCACCGCCAACTACGACGATCGTATGTACGGGATACCATGAGCATGAAACACACCCGGGGATTCACGTTGGTCGAGCTGGCCATTTCCATGGTCATCTTGGGTCTGGTGCTCACGGGATTTGCGCTGGCCCTGTCGCAGC
Organism: Steroidobacteraceae bacterium; assembly: GCA_035571175.1. Classification (GTDB taxonomy): domain Bacteria; phylum Pseudomonadota; class Gammaproteobacteria; order Steroidobacterales; family Steroidobacteraceae; genus Bog-1198. The sequence goes on from DATMKO010000018.1 coordinate 3,173, forward strand.
AAGTGCAGCAGCGTCAACTGACGGATACCCGCACGGCTTTGCAGCAGGCCAATGACGCGATCATTTCCTTCGTGATCGCCAACGGCCGGCTTCCCTGCCCCGCCGTCGTCGGCAGCAATGGTCAGGAGTCGATGACCGGCATCGGTCAATGCACGGCGGCAGCCGGCTTTCTTCCGGCGGTCTCGCTCGGTTTGCCGAATCTCGACGCCAATGGGCTGCTCAATGACGGTTGGGCGGATGGCAGCACGCACGACGATGCCGGAGTGCTCGATTACCCACGTGCGATCCGTTACTCCGTGGCGCTGCTGGTCGGCACAGCTTCGCCCTACGCGCTCACCACCGCATCGCTTGGCGGAGCGGCGCGCGCCACCGTTGGCACAGCGCTCGCCGCCAACAATGGTTTGTTCGTATGCCGTTCGTCGGCCGGCATCGTTGCCGCCGGCAATCGCTGCGGCGGCAATGCCAACGCGCTGGCCTTGAATGTGGCCGCGGTGATCTGGTCGCAGGGAGCCACCGGCAATGACGCCCTCGGCAACTCCGCCGATGAGAAGCAAAATTACGGCCAGTTGGGCGCGCCAGCTGTACCGCGCACCTTTATCATGCGCGACCCCGCCGGTACCGCGGCTGCCGCGGGACGCTTCGACGATCTCGTATCGTGGGTTTCCTGGGGCGCCGTGGCGGACCAGCTAATGCTGGCATGGCAGGTGCAATGATGCTCTCGGGTCCGCGCGCCATGGCGGGACTTGCGCGACTGACCCTGTTGGAGGCCAGACGTACGGCAGTGGGCAAGTCCGTGATTGCCGCGATTGCAATCGCGCTCTGCCTGGCGCTTTTCATGGATCGCATTGTGCTCACCGAACAAGCGCGCGCCGCCATGGTTACCTATGCCGTGATCGTGCGCTTGAGTGTCGTGCTGCTAATCGCACAATCGATCATCGCCAATACGGTGCGCGACTTGCACGAGCGGCTGGTGGAGCATTTTCTCGCACTTCCGTTGACCCGGTTGCAGTATGCGGTCGGCAAATGGCTGGGGTGGGCGGCGGTGGCAGCACTTTCCGGTATCGCGGCGGGACTGCCGTTGCTGGGATTTGTGGGAACTCCGGGGCGACTGGCATGGACCATGAGTTTCGCGGTTGAGGCCGTGTTGGTCGCCAGCGTTGCCCTGTTACTGGCGCTCGTACTGGGTCGGGTGGTCACCGCCATGCTCGCTTTTTGCTGCCTGTATCTGTTTGCAAGGATCAGCCATTTACTGGTTTTGCTCAGCACCAACATGGGCGCGAGCGAAGGCTCGGCACTCGAGCGCTTCGATGCTTGGTACATCGAGCTTGCCAGCTACCTGCTGCCGCGGATGGACCGTTTTGCAGATACCGCTTGGCTCACGGGCGGCGCCATCCGCTTTGCACCGGGATTACTGCAAGGGGTGATTTACCTTGCATTGCTCGGCGCCGTGGCCAGCCTCGAACTGCGGCGCAAACAAGTATGAACAGGCAGCGCACCGCTGCTCGAGGTCGTGCATGGCTGCTGCTTGGCACCTGTCTCGCCGCCAATGTGCTATTTCAGCGCCTGAATCCGCCTGCCTGGACTGAAGTCGGCGATCTCGACACGCCGCCGCGGCTTGCGCTCACGCGGGTCGCGAGCCTGGGTGAAAACGCTTTTGCCGGCTACCTGGCCGATCTGTTTTTGCAGAACTTCAATGTTTCATTGGGCCGCGCGACTCCGGTGGCCGCCATGAATCGCAGCACCGTCATTCGCTGGCTCGACCTGTCCACCGATCTCGATGCCGACAGCCGCTATCCTATGCTGCTGGCCGCCCGCCATTTCGCGGAAACCGGCACCCCCGAGCAGCGCAGGAGCATGCTCGGGTGGATTTATCAACGCTTTCAGGAGCGGCCCAACGAGCGCTGGCCTTGGCAGGTGCACGCGGTGTTCGCGGCGCGCCACGTGCTGCACGACAATGCTCTGGCGGAAACCTATGCCGCCGCGCTGCGCACCCGGGTGACCGATCCCAAGGCTCCGAGCTGGGTGGCACAAATGGATTTCTTGCTGCGGGCCGATCTCGGCGAGGCCGAGGATGCCCGCGCCATTCTGGCCGGGCTCATCGACGCCGGCCAAATTCGCTCCCCCGGGGAACTCAAGTTCCTGGAGGCGCGAATTGCGGCAGCGCAGCCGGCGCTGCCCAATCTGTGACCGACTCTACCTTAAGACTGCGGGTTTTCGGCCGCTACATGGTCAAGACATATTCGGCATATCCCCTAACAGGACCAGGAACAAACATGACTCATCGTCGGAAGCAACAAAGCGGCTATACCCTGGTGGAAATAGCGATCGTGCTGGTCATCATTGGCCTCCTCCTGGGCGGGGTGCTGAAAGGCCAGGAATTGATCTATAACCAGAAGGTCAAATCGACCTACGACAATTACCGCCAGTTCACTGCCGCCATGTACGGATACCAGGATCGATACAAGGCGCTGCCGGGGGACGACCCCCAGGCCACGACCCGGGGATTCATCGTCCAGGCGGGCGATCCCGCAATCGTCAGCGGCAAC
>DATMKO010000019.1:0-2980 GCA_035571175.1 Steroidobacteraceae bacterium
CATCGAGCAGGCACAGGCCGTACTTGCCGCCTGGTTTCCAGGCAGCGAAGCCGGTCACGCGATCGCCGATCTTCTGACCGGGCGCTCAAGCCCCAGCGGCCGCACGCCGGTGACCTGGCCGCGAGACGCAGGCCAAGTACCAATTTTTTTCAGCGAGCGCCCGAGCGGCCGGCCCTTCAACGCCGACGACCGCTTCACCAGCAAGTATCTCGACGTTGCCAACGAACCCCTGTTTCCATTTGGGTTTGGGCTTACCTACGGACGATTCGTGCTGTCGAACCTGCGCCTGTCATCCCAAACGGTCGCGGAGAATGACACTCTCGAGGTTCGCGTCGATGTGGCTAACTTAGGATCCAGGGAGGCGCAGGAAACCGTTTTCTTGTTCACGCATGACAAGGTTGCCAGCGTCGCGCGGCCGGTGCTCGAACTGAAGGGTTTCGGCAAGATCAGTTTGCCCCCCGGGGAATCGGGCACCGTGGCCATTTCCTTGCAATGCTCCGAACTGTGCTTTCTCGGGATGGATCTTGAGAGCGTGTTCGAGCCGGGCGAAGTCGAGATTCTGGTGGGCCCGTGCGCGGATCGCGCGCAGCTGCTGGCCGCGAGCGTCGAATTGCGACGCGCGGAATAATTGAGCCAGGCTTCGAGGGTACTCTTACCCGTGCCGATCACAGGCCCACTGATAAATGTATTCGCTTTGGGTTCCCGGGACGATGGGATCCCAGGGCGCCTGTTTGATGTCGGTGGCTTCGCTGGTCTGGCTGCCGGCGATATTGTTTTCCGCGTAGTAAATGATCAACAACGCGCGGCCCCGCTCGTTGGAGCAGTCGTACTGGATTTTCTCGACATTGCTAAAATAGATGTCGCCGCCGCCGCTTCGTTGCGGCTCGGGGTACTCCTGCCTCAGCCACACGGTCACGAGGTGGCCGGAGCGCTTCATTTGATGGTCGGTGCTATACGCAGCCCATGAACCGTCCGGCGCGACGGCCCTGAATTGCCAGCCGCCGGCGGACAGGGGATTGAGCGTGCGTACCCAGGCCATCGGATCGGCCTTGCGCACTGCGCGCTGCTGCACCAGAAGTTCCGACTTGGCCTTCTGGTCGGCCAGCGATTGGGCGCGCTGCGCGTCCCAGGCTTTCTGCTGCTCCGGGGTTTGGGCGGCCACGGTCTGGCCGCGGATCAGGAGGGCGCCTGCGAGGGCGGTCGATAGCGACCAGAGGAAGAATTTGCGTGCCGTCAAGCAGCCTTGCGTCATCGTTTCATTTCGCGTCATGGTTTCATTTTAGGGCATTTGTTCGTTCGCCCGCGACACTTTGATAGTCGTAGGCCAGTCGATAGTAGTAATGACGGATCACGCTGCCGTCCTGCATCAGCACCACATCCTCGATGGGTCCCAAACGATCCACGTGCGACTCGATCATAAGCCCTTGAAGCTCGCCCGCGGAAAACGCGACCAGCAGCAGATCTCGGTGTTGCAGCGATTCGGGCGGCATCCAACGCCCGTACATCAGACTCATGCCGTCGAAAAGATAGCTGTTCATGGTTTCAACGGTGGAATGCAGTTGCCGGCGTCCGTAGAAGGCCACCTCGCTGGCGATGGCGTATCGATCCATTCCGACGATCAGCACATCGCTGCCGGTTTCCCGTCGATGATCATCGGCGGCGTGGAGTACATGGCGCGTAAGATCGCGCCAGCCGACGGGGACCAATTCGATGTGTTTGCCGTAGCCGACGCCGGGCAGCCCGAGCACGAGGTAGTGAAGGCCCGCAGCGTAGATCAAAAGCATCGTCATGATGGTCGGCGCCCACGCAGAACGAATCCATGCGCCAAACCCGCGTATGTTCAATCCCGCAGCGATCATGGAGCAGCCGAGGGCGGGAAGCGCCGCGGTCCACATGGCGCCGGTCCAGTCCAGCTTCACTTCATGGCGCAGGCTGAAAGCGACGAAAACCGACAATGGAATGAGAATGGCGAGATTCATCAACAGCCGCCGGCGCGTTGCCTGCGGATCGCCATCCGCGCCGCTGATGCCGCGCAGCAGTGCCGCAGCCACCGCGACGACACCCGTTGGGGTGATCAATACCAGCGCCGAAGCGGTGAGCTTGTGAAGCGCGAATTGCGGCGCTTCCGCCAATCGCCGCGACGTCTGAAAGGCGAATGACGCCCAATCGTGCCGCGCGTTCCAAATGATGACCGGGGAGAAGACTGCCACAGCGAGCAGCGCCGCCATATAGGGTTCGAAATGCCGAAACCAACGGCGCGATTTCGGATCCCAAATCATGAAAGCCAGTGTCACCGGCGCCAGCAGGGCGATGGAATACTTGGAGATCATGCCCAGCCCCAGGCAGATGCCTGCGCGCCACCAGGCGCCCGGACGCTCGGCAATCAGGGCGCGTTCGAGATAGTAGAGTGAGGCGGCCCATGCCGCCGTCAGCGGCGCGTCGGGAGTCATGAGGAATCCCGACAGGAAAAAGAACGGCAGAGTTTGCGCCAGCAGCAAGGCGCCGAGCGCGCTTGCTTCCCCGAAAAGGTTGCGCGCCAACCTATAAACGAACACCGAGGTGATGGCCCCGCAGCACAGCGCCCCTGCGCGCACGCCGAATTCTGTTTGGCCGAAGACCAGCGTGCCTAGGTGAATCAGCCATGCGACCATCGGCGGATGATCGAGATATCCGAAGTCCAGATGCTGCGAATAGTTCCAGTAGTAGGTTTCCTCGGGCAGCAATTCCACCGACCCGGCGCACAGCAGGCGCAACACGACGGAGTAGGCGATGATGCCGATGGCAAATACTTGCGATGTTGACCGGCTTTCCGCCGAGGACAGGGCGTACGCGTATCCGGGCAGCGTGACCGCAAGGCCGAGCGCGACTGCAAAAAAAATCGCAATCTGCGGCGGCCAATCCCAGCGTTGCGTGAGCAGCGCCAGCGCGCCGCCGCGCAAAAACAGCGCCAGCAGCGTCACCAGCAATAATTCCAGATGCG
>DATMKO010000020.1:0-11176 GCA_035571175.1 Steroidobacteraceae bacterium
ACGACGTCGCGCGCCTTTTTATCCTCGCGCAGCGCCTTGAATGCAGCTTGGCGAATCATTCCGGTGCGCGTCCACCCCGCAAATTCGATTTCCGCAACCAGCTGCGGTTTGACCCAGCGCACGTTGCGTTCCTTTTCGGGCGCGCCGCCGCCGCCGAACGGACTGGTCTCGCGCGTAAGCTTTTCAAGACGCGGCGACAAGGTCTTCGCGACCGCGCGCCCATATCCCGTGCCGACACGGCCGACGTAGGTGAGCTCGCCGTCGCGATAAACCCCGGCCAGCAGCGATCGTACGCTGCCGCCTTCCGATGTCCAGCCTCCGATCACCACCTCCTGTCCCGCCCGGCACTTGGCCTTGGTCCAGCTTCCGGAGCGGTCCGACCGGTAAGGCGCATCCAGTTTTTTCGATACGATGCCCTCGAGTCCCATTTTGCATGCCGACGCAAATGTCTCCTGCGCATTCGCCACCAAGTGCGCCACATAGTGCAGCCGAAAATCTTTATTTCGTGTCTGCAACATTTTCGCCAGCCGCGCCTTGCGCATCGCCAGCGGCAGCGTGCGCAAATCTTCGCGCCCAGCAAACAGCAGATCAAATGCGAAAAAAATCAGGCCGTCGGATTTCTCTTCGGACAACGCTGTCTGCAGCGCCGCAAAGTTGGGCAGCTGCCGCTCATCGAGCGCCACCACTTCGCCGTCGATCAGGCAGTCCGGCAGGATCTTCGCGTCTCGCGCGATTGCCTTGAAGCGCTCGGTCCAATCAAGCCCCGTTCGGGTGCGGATCGTGACCTGTCCCTTCTGCACCCGCACCTGCGCGCGGTAGCCATCGAGTTTGACTTCATGGGCCCAGCCCGGGTCCGAAGGAGGTCTGTCGACCAACTTGCAGAGCTGCGGTGCCACGAATTCAGGAATTTGGCGCACCGTGACCGGCCGATACTTCTCGGGCGGCGTAGCCTCCAAGGCTGTCGCCGCGTTGGCTGCTTCGGCTTTGGCCCTTCCGCTCCACACCGCATCGGCTTTGGTATGCGTGCTGTTCGCGAGCATGAAGGGTTTGGGGCGCTTGCCCACGCCATCGGCAATCTGCTTCAAGGTTCGCCCCGATGCCACTGAACGATCTTCCTCGAGCAACTCGCCGCCATCGCCGGACTTTGCGCTTGAATCCCGGTGTTTGATCAGCAGCCAATTGGTTCGCTTGCCCCCGTATCGGTCGCCGCGCATGCGCACCAAAACCCAGCTGCCATGCAGTCGGCTGCCTTGCAGGGTAAATTTGAGATCGCCGCTTTCAAGTGCCTGTTGCGGCGATTTTGCGCCTTCCGGAATCCAGTAGCCGCGGTCCCACAGCTGTACTGTGCCGCCGCCGTACTCACCCTTGGGGATCGTGCCTTCGAAATCCCCGTAGTCCAGCGGATGATCCTCCACTTCCACCGCCAGGCGCCGATCGGCGGGATCGATTGACGGGCCGCGCGCGACTGCCCAGGACTTGAACACACCGTCCAATTCCAGTCGCAGGTCGTAATGCAATTGGCGGGCGGCGTGCCTTTGCACCACGAACCGCAAGCGCGCCGATGGCACGATTGCAGCCTCACCGGAGGGCTCGGCGGTCTTGGAAAAGTCGCGCTTGGCGCGATACTTCAAGAGCGCCGGCTTTGCCAACGTCAGGTGCCTTGGCGATCAATCATGCGACGGTACGCCAGCAGGTGTCGCAGTGACGCCTTCGGATCGCGTGCGCGTTCATAGAGCCGCGCCAGATTGAAATGCGCATCCGCAAGCTGCGGATCGAGCGCGAGGGCTTCCCGATAGGCGAGGATTGCCTCGGGCTCGCGATCCAAATCCTCGAGCAGCACGCCGAGATTGAAGGTCAGCAAGGGCTCCGGGCGATCGGATGAACGATACACGCGTTCCGCTTCCTTGAAGCGGCCGGCAAGATGCAGCAGTCTCCCCAAGTTGATCCTCGCTTCAAGATGTTTTGGGTCGGCCGCAAGACATGCCTCATAGGCAGCCTGCGCTGCGGCCGGGTCGGTCTCCTCCAGCGCAAAGGCCTTCGCATACAGCTCGTCCGCCGAGTACGCGGCTTGTGTGGCAGCCGCGATATTCGCGCCATCTGCTGATGCGGCCGGCCTGCTGATGATATGCAGGCCCCCCTGCTCTTCGTCGATATCGAGGGCGAGGACATATTGGCCGGTGTCCGATTCCCATAACATCCTGCCTTCGCGAATGGCGATGCGATTGCCCAGCGCCGTGAGGGACAGTTTGTTCAACGTTTCGCCGGCGGGTAGTTCCGCGCGAAGCCTTCGCAGCGTGCGGTTGATGCGCTGGGCCGGAATGCTGGCGGCGCGCAGCGCGCTGGCGGTGCGCAAAACGATGAGATCCTGGAACGAGTAGTGCAGTCGCCCGGCGCGCCTGACCGGAGTCAAGTGGCCGGCGCGCGCCAGCGACCGAACCGCTGCAGCCGGCAATCCGAACAGTCGTTTGAGATCCTTCGTGTCGTAGGCATGCATCTCATCGGCGAGCGGATTTACGCGAGGATCCTTCGGCTCCCGCCCGCTTCGGCGCCTTGCGTTCCTTGAGCTCTTTGGTCTTTGATCCTCGCGCATCGATGCTTGCTCTCAAGGCCTCCATCAAGTCGATGACATTGCCGCCCTTGGCGCTGACCGGCCCTTCAGCAAGTGACACCTCTTGGCCCTCGATTTTCTTCTGAATCGCCGCCTCGACGCGCGCCTTGTGCTCATCGGCGTATTCATTGGCATCGAATTTCTTCGCCGCCAAATGATCGATCAGCTGTTGCGCGAGCTTGAGTTCCGGCTCAGACACCGGCGCCGGTTCAATGCCCAGATCTTTGAGGTCGCGCACTTCAGCCTTGAAATGCAGTTGATGCATAGCGAGACCATCGCCGAGTGCCCTCACGATGATGATATGTTCCTTGCCGCGCGAGATCCAGCGGCCGATGGCGGCCTGGTGAGTCTTGCGAAGCGCGGTGGCGAACAAGGTGTAGGGTTTGGCGCCGCCCTTGTCGGGCGCCAAATAGTAGGTACCGTCAAAATACACCGGATCCACGGATTCGAGCGGCACGAATTGCCCGATGTCGATGGCGTGCGTGGTGGTGTCCTCGAGCGCCTTCAATTCCTCGGGACTGAACATGACGTACTGGTCCTTGGCGAATTCGTAGCCCTTGACCATTTCCGAGCGCTCGACGATTTTTCCGTCATTGACGGCGACGTACTGCTGCTTGACGCGCGAGCCATCCTTTTGGCGCAGCAAATTGAAGGAGATGCGCTCCGAGGAAATGGTTGCGGAATACAGCTTCACCGGTATGGCGACGAGGCCAAAAGAAATCGTCAATGAAGCGATCGATCGAGCTGGTGTAGCCATACTGAAACCGTCCCTAAGAGCCTACGCAATGAGAACCAATTCTTCTGTTAAATGGCAGGAAGCACGTCAAATTCGCAGCAAAAACCAGGACTCGCAGCGTGTCCTTCAAGCGCAATATCGCACAAATGCGCGTTTCACTGAAAGGCGCCCGGAGCAGTTTGCGCGCAATTGGCGTCGTTGCTGTATAAAATTACAGTCGCCGGGCGCACGCGGCCCAAGCCCGCGCCTGTCGGCAACGCGTGGATGCCGCTAGGATACGCTTCGACTGTATGAGCAATCCCGCGCATCCGCCCCGCAAGGCCGCACTGGCCTTCATCTTCGTCACGGTGCTCATCGACATGCTGGCCTTCGGCATGATCATTCCAGTCCTGCCCCTGTTGGTACAGAACTTCGCCGGCGGCAGCGCGGCACGCGGCGCTGAAATCTATGGTGCCTTCGGCACCGCCTGGGCGTTGATGCAACTCATTTTCTCTCCCGTGCAGGGGTCGCTGTCGGATCACTTCGGCCGCCGCGCCGTGATTCTGATTTCGTGCACGGGCTTAGGGTTGGATTTCATTCTCATGGCGCTCGCGCCCAATGTCTGGTGGCTGTTGCTCGGCCGGGTGATCTCCGGTATTTGCGCCGCGAGCTTCAGCACCGCCGGGGCGTATATTTCCGACGTCACGCCGCCGGAGAAGCGCGCCGCGAGTTTTGGACTGCTCGGTGCGGCATTTGGTATCGGCTTCGTGCTCGGGCCCGCGCTCGGCGGTATTCTCGGCGCCATCTCGCCGCGCCTGCCGTTCTGGGCCGCCGCTGGATTGGCGTTGGCCAACGTATGCTGGGGCCTGTTCGTGCTGCCGGAGTCGTTGTCCAAGGACAAGCGCGTGCCATTTCAGTGGAAGAATGCCAATCCCCTGGGCGCTCTCAGGCTGCTGCGCTCGCATCCGATGCTTGCCGGTCTTTCACGTAGTTTCTTTCTCGTGAGTCTTGCGCACGTGGTGCTTCCCAGCACCGCCGTTTTGTACATGTACTACCGATTTGGTTGGGATACCCGCGCGGTGGGCATGCTGCTGGCCGGTGTCGGTATTTCCTCGCTGCTGGTGCAGGGCTTCCTGGTAAAGCCTGCTGTCAAGTTCCTCAAGGAGCGCGGCGCGATTGTGGTCGGATTGACATTTGGCGCCGTCGGCTTTGCCATCTACGGCCTGGCACCCACCGGACCGATACTTTGGATCGGCGTGCCGGTCATGGCGCTGTGGGGTATCGCCACACCTTCCCTGCAGGCCATCATGACGCGCTTGGTGGAACCCACCGAGCAGGGACGATTGCAAGGATCGCTCGCCAGCCTTCAGGGTATGGCAAGCCTGATTGGCCCGGCGCTGTTCACCCAGATCTTCGCCGCTTCCGTCAGCACGCACGCCGAGTGGAAGCTGTGGCCGGGTGCCTGCTTCCTCACTTCGGCGCTGCTGGTATTGGTCGCCATGGTGCTGGCGTGGCGCGCAACCCAGCCGCCGCGGCTGGTCTCCGCCACTGATCCGGTATAGCCGTTGGTCGCGGCTTAAAGCGGCGTTCCATGGAGAAATCGCCGTAGGGCGGCGACGCTGTCGCGCCTTGCATTCACCGCCACCCGCGCAATGGGCTCCATGTCGAAAGCGTGGTACGCGCCCGGGTAGACGTGCAGTTCCACAGGCACGCCCTGCCACGCCAGCCGCTTGGCATAATCGATGTCTTCTTCGAGGAACAGATCGAGGGCGCCGGTCGATATGAAAGTCGGTGGCAATCGAGCCAGATCCGCGGCGCGCGCCGGCGCGGCGTAAGGCGATACGTCTGCCGAGCCCGGCGCGACGCCGAGCAGCGAAGACCATCCAAAGCTGTTGTTGTGCGGCGTCCAGATGAATTCCCCTGTGTAGGGATGGGGACTCTTGGTCACGCAGGTGCGGTCGTCCAGCATGGGGTAGATGAGGTGCTGGAAAGCGAGTTTGTACTCGCGCCGGTCGCGCGCCAGCAACGCAAGCGCGGCAGCCAACCCGCCGCCGGCGCTTTCGCCCATCACACCGATGCGGCGCGCATCCACACCGATGGCAGGCGCTTGTTTGTAAACCCAGGCGAGGGCCGCGTAACAATCCTCGATTGCGCCGGGAAAGCGCGTCTCGGGCGCCAGCCGATAATCGACCGAGACTATGGCGCAATCCGCGTCCAGCGCCAGCGGGCGATGGAAAGGCTCCATCGAGGCGGCCGATCCTATGACGTAGCCGCCGCCGTGTATGTGAAAGATGCAAGGCAGAGCGCCGCTCTTTTCTCGCGGCCGATAGATGAACACCGGAACATCCGGGGCGCCGGGCGGTCCGGACACGCTTCGGGTTTCCATGGCGACAGCTGCGGCGCGCGGATCCGCCGGGGCCGGAAACGTGCGCGCCCGGATCTCCGGCAGCAGTTCGGCGGAGAACTCCATGGTGGGAATCAATTCGAGCAACCCGAGAAGCTGCGGATCGACGAGATGCTGGCTTTTCATACTGCTTCCTTCAATGCGAGTTGAGGATCCGCGAGCTTGTCGAGATTCGGGCGCGCCCGATCCGCAATGAGCTTGCGCGCCGCCATGTAATCCTTGGCGTGATTGATCGCCTCCACGGCCAGCAGTTCACCGCCCTTGAGATAGCAGACACTGAAGTGGCGGGATTTGGGATCGCCGCGCGTTACTTGTTGATCGTGACCCTGCGACAGACCCACGATCAGCAGCTTGCTGTCGAATTGGTCCGACCAGAACCAAGGTACGCGGTCATGGGCCGTCGGCCGTCCCAGCAGATTGAGCGCTGCCGCCTTGGCCTGTTCGAAGGCATTGTCGACCGATTCGAGTCGCACGCGCATTTCGAAGCGCGCAGATGGGTGATTGGTGCAGTCTCCCGCCGCATAGATCGCGGCATCACTGGTGCAGCAGTACTGATCAACGACGATGCCATTGTCGCATTTCAGTCCTGCCGCGCGGGCGAGTTCGGTGTTGGCGATGGCGCCGACGCCGACAACCAACAGGTCGGCTTGATAGGCGCTGCCGTCTGCACACACGACGCGCTCCACCCGCCCGGGTCCTTCCAACCGCGTCACGCGCGCATTGCACTCGATTTTCACGCCTTGAGAGCGATGCTCCTGCTCGAAGTATTGCGAGACGTTCGAGGCAACCACGCGATTCATGACGCGATCGGCCATTTCGAGAACGGTGACGCTGCAACCCATGTTGCGAGCGGTCGCGGCGGTTTCGAGTCCGATGTAGCCGCCGCCGATGATGACTACGCGCGCACCTCGCTTCAGGCCTTCCTGAATACGCGGCACATCGCCAACGGCGCGCAGATAACATACGCCTGCCAGGTCGGCTCCGGAACATGTCAATTGCCGCGCGACGGCGCCGACACACAGCAGCGCCTTGTCGTACGCAATCTCCTCGCCGTTCGACAGCCAGACGCGGCGCGCCGTGGCGTCGAGGCGTGTCGCACGCACGCCTAACTTGAGCTCGACCTTATGCTCGTCATAAAAGGACCGATGCCGGAACAACAGGCGGTCAAATTCCAATTCCCCGGCGAGGAATTTTTTCGACAACGGCGGCCGCTGATAGGGCAATTGCGGCTCATCGCTCACCAGGATGAGGCGGCCATCGTATCCAGCGCGCCGCAGGGTGTCGGTGGCCTCGGCGCCGGCTTGGCCACCGCCCACAATGACGATCGTGGAAATCATTGGGTTCCTCGAGGAGCCCGCGTCACATCAGCGCATCAGCCCTTGTTTTCGTACTTGAACGACACGCTGATGCGCGATCGATAGGCTTCGACCTTGCCATTCTTGAGTTGCACGTCGAGCTTCACCACCTCCGCGACCCGCAGGTCGCGCAGCGTCTTGCTGGCGCGCATTATCGCGGCCGCGGTCGCCTTCTCCCAAGACTCTGAGCTGGTGCCAACGAGTTCGATGACCTTGTACACATTTTCAGCCATGACATTTTCCCCCAACCAGTTGTGAAACCCACGCAGCCGGCCTCAATACTATGCGAATCGCACCGTGGCGCAAAGACCCGGGTTGGCGTCCGACAATGCCAACATCGCGCCGTGAACCTTGACGATGGCGCTGGCGAGACTCAGGCCCAAGCCGCTGCCGGCCGTGGTGCGGCTCGATTCAAGGCGGAAAAAACGCTGCAGCACCTTGTCGCGGAGCGCCTCTGGGATTCCGGGGCCGTTGTCGACGACGCTCACATTCGTGAAACGTTCGTGCCTGGAGGCGCGAATCTCGATCTTCGATCCGCGCGGCGAATGGCGCAGCGCGTTTTCGATGAGATTCGCGAATAGCTGCATCAGCAACTCGCGTTCACCCATGACCCACAGCGACGGTTCTATCGTTTCAATCAATTCTTGCCCGTTCTCATCCGCCATGGGCCGGTACAGCTCGCCGATCGTCCCCAGCAGCTCGCTCAGTTGAACCTGTTTGAATCCCTGGCGGCGTGCCCCGCTCTCCATTTGCGCGATGCGCAGCAAAGAACTGAATATGGCCAGTATCGAGTCGAGCTCCGCGACCGCGCTGGCGAGCGTGGTGCGCGCCAGTTCGGTGTCGTTCTCGGCGCGGTTGGCCAATTCCAACCGTTGCCGCAGACGTGTCAACGGTGTACGCAGGTCATGGGCAATATCCGTGGTCACCTGGCGCAGGTCGTTCATCAGCCCTTCGATTCGATCCAACATTGCGTTGATGCTGCCCGCCAAGTGGTCCAATTCATCGCCCGCCCGCGTCACCGGCAAGCGTTTCTGCAAATCTTCGCCGATGATGTCGCGGCTGGTCTGGCTGACCGTTTCGATGCGGTGCATGAGGCGCCCGCTCATGACGAGTCCCCCCGCGAGCGCGAGCGCGATCGATGCCGCCAAGCCCCAGGCAAACGATCTCACCACCATTTCCTCCATCTCGAGCAATTGGTGCGTACTCCAACCGACAAATAGATAAGCGCCCGGCAGGCTGATGCCGCGGCCTCGAACTGCGGAAAATGCCGAACCTTGACCGGTCGAGGCTAGCGGCCATTCGCGGATGCCTTGTTTCGGATCGAGTGCCGGTAGATTGCCAGCGCGAACGATGCCGTTCGCATCTTGCAGCAGGTAGTAAAACCCGGACGGATGTTTGGCAAGCGCCTGCACCACGCCCTGGATGGCTGCGACGCTTCGGTCCGGCGCGTCGGCCATGATCTCGTCCACCTCGCTGGTGACGCTGTCATCTATCTGATGGCGCATGAACCGGGTGGTGGACACAAAAATCACGCTGAGCAGCACCAGAAAGGTTATCCCGGTGAGCGTCGCATACATGAGTGCGAGGCGAAAACTGGAAGTTCGAACTACTCTAAACCGGGACACGTAACGTATAGCCTGCGCCGCGCAGCGTGTGGATCAGTGGAATCGACTGGCCGCGATCGATCTTGCTTCGCAATCGGCTGATGTGTGTTTCGACCACCGTTGTGTTCGGGTCGAAATGAACGTCCCAGACATTTTCAAGGAGCATCGCGCGCGTCACGGTTTGGTCCATGTGCTTCGCCAGATATTCCAGCAGTCTAAATTCACGCGGCAGCAGTTCAACCGCGATACCTCCACGCGTGACGGTTCTGCCCAGCAGATCAATCTGCAAATCCGCAATCGATAGCGTCGTTTCGACAGCCAAGCGGGGACTTCTGCGGCCCAATGCAGCGACACGCGCCAAGAGTTCCGAAAAAGAGAATGGCTTGACGAGGTAGTCATCGGCACCGGCATTCAAGCCCGTGACCCGATCATCCACGCCGCCGAGCGTCGTCAAGAACAATACTGGTATGACCGCGCCCGTATGACGTAACTCCTTGACGATGCTCAGTCCGTCGAGTTCCGGCAACATGCGGTCGACGATGAGCAGGTCCCACTTTTCCGAGTTGGCCCGATTCAGCCCTTCCCGGCCGTTGCCGGCGATGGCGATCTCGTGCCCATCGCCGCTCAGACCCACCGAGATATAGTGGGCGGTCTCATGGTCGTCTTCAATCAGCAATATTCTCATAGGGTCAGGGCAGTTATGTCGCCGGTTGCGAAACCCGCACGTAGCGCATCGCCAGCGCCGGCAACACCAACAAGTTGAGCAGAGTCGAGGACAATAAGCCCCCCAGCACCGTCACCGCCATCGGACCTTCGATCTCCAGGCCCGGACGATGCAGGGCGAATGCGAGCGGCGCAAGGCCCAACGCAGTTACCGCGGCGGTCATCAAAATCGGCACCAAGCGTTCATTTGCACCGCGCAGCACGAGCTCAAAGTTCCATGTACAGCCTTCGACTTGAACCAAATGCTCGTAATGTGCCAATTGCAGGATTGCATTGCGCGCGCTGACGCCGAAAACCGTTACCAGACCCACGACGGTACCCAGTGAAATGCCCAGCCCCGTCACGGCAATCGCCAGCACACTGCCGATTACGCTGAAAGGTATGTTGGCCAATACCAGCCAGCTATTGGCGCGCCAATGAAACGACATGAAAAGAATCATCACGATGAGTGCCAGCGCCAGTCCCGAATAAAGCAGCAGCTCGTTGCGAGTTTTTATCTCAGCATCGGCGGCACCGGTGAACTCCAGGAACACGCCAAGGGGGAGAGCCACTGACTGCGACAAGGCTTGCCGCGCTTGTTTTACCACGCTCTGCAACGAGCCCGATCCGACGTTGAAAGTCACCACGACCAGGCGCTGGCCGCCATCATGTTCGATGCTATAGCGGTTCTGCGTCACTTCAATGTTCGCGAGCTGAGCCAGCGGCACCGGACCCAAAGGAGTTGCAATCATCAAGTTCTGCAGTTGCGTCGGCTGATGCCTCTGCTCGTCGGGCAACAACACCACGACGTCGACCGTCCGCGTGCCCTGAAACGTCTGGCCGACTCTCGCCCCCGCATACGCCGTCTCTATGGTATCGAGAACGTCCTGGACCTTGAGACCGGTCGCCGCCAGGGACTGCGGCACGAGGTGAATGGAAATGGCCGGAGTACCGCTTTGGCGTTTGAATTGCAGATCGACGATGCCTTTCACCTTGCCAAGCGTTGCGACCACCTTGTCCGCGGTTCGCTCGAGGACATCCAAATCGGCGCCGAAAATCTTGATCGCGACCTGGGCGGTCTGACCGCTCAGGCTCTCGCTGATCCTATCGCCCAGGAAAGTAACCACTTCACTCTGCAATCCCGGGTAGTGCCGCAAGATGTCGCGCAACTGCTCCTGCGCCGCCTCCTGATCGATGGTGGCATCGGCTTTGAACTCCACGTGAAACTCGCTGCGATGCGGACCCCAGGTATCTTCGCCCAACTCCGCGCGGCCTACCTGCTGTTCCACGGTCTGCACGTACGGCAGCGCCAGTACATCCTCGCTGATGCGTTTCCCCGCGCTCAGCATCTCATCGAGCGAGGTACCCGGCACCGAACTCGTGACCTGCATGACGAAATGTCCCTCGCGAAAATCCGGCATGAACGTGCCGCCCAAGAAGGGCAGCGCTGCAGCCGCCGCAATCACCAGTAGCAGCAGGGCAATCAATGTCGCGTTGATGTGTCCGCCGACTTTCCGAACCGCGGCGCCCTGCCAGGATTTGAGGCGCGCAAGCCAACCCGCTTGGGGACGCGCGTCGTGCTGGCGCAGAAACAGCGCGCATAGGGCGGGCGTGGAGGTCATCGCGACGATCAGCGAGGCGGTAACCGCAAAAATGAAGGCGAGCGCCAACGGACCGACAAAGCGCCCCTGGACGCTGGATGTGAACAGCTCCGGCAGAAAAACCGCGATCACCACCGCGGTTGCATAAATCACGGGACCCCTGACCTCGAGCGAGGCTTCCAGCACG
>DATMKO010000021.1:0-3456 GCA_035571175.1 Steroidobacteraceae bacterium
ACAGCGCCGCGCCCTCCTCTCCCGAGGTCGTGTCGGCACTGAAATTCATGTCCGCGATGACGAGATCGACGCGCTCGCGCGCGAGGGTTGCAAGACCCTTCTGCGGTGTGGCCGCGGTGAGCGTGCGAATGTCATGCAAACCGAACAGCAGGATGAGCGCCTGTGCCACGGCGGGATTGTCATCGATGATGAGAACGGTGCGCATAAAGAGATGTTAGCGGGTGCCGTGCCGAATCACACCCGCCCGTTTGCCGGCCTATACCGCGCGCGTCGCCAATGCCGGCGGAATGGATGCCGCCCGGAACGCAGGCCAAAGAACGGCGGCCTGGCCGAGCAGCAGCACGGCGCCGGCCCCTGCCAGCGCATAGCCGGTATGCAGGCGTTGCATTTCAAAGGCAGTCACCATCCAGAGATTGACTGCCACCGCCAAGGCGACGCCGATGGCGGTGCCGGCGCCCGCGATCAACAGATTTTCAGTTTGGAAGTAACGCATGATGGCGTTTCGCGTCGCACCGAGCGCGCGGCGAATGCCGATCTGGCGCCGTCGCTGCGCAACCCAGTAGCTGGTGAGACCGACGATCCCAAAAGCCGTGACCGCCAGCAACGCAACGCAAACAACAGCCAGTATAACCACCAAGCCGCGATCATCCTTGTAGGCTTCGTAGCGCGCGGAGGTCAGCGACTCGGTCTTTCTTATCACTCGCGAGCGGCTGATCTCGAAAAGTTTCTTTTGCGCCGCCTGCATGAGCGCCGGCAACTGACCCGGCTTGGCGCGCACGATGTAGTAGTAGGATGGCATAACCAGGTGGAAAGGCTCCAGTATCGAGTTGTCAAAGAAGGTCAGGCCCCATCCGCCGGCGTCTACCCAAGGCACCTGCAGCCTATCGATGACACCGATGACGGGAGTTTTTGCATGGCGGGCTTCGTCGTAGATGGACTGCCCAACGGCATTGGCGTTCGGGAACAATTTCTCCGCCAGCACCCGCGAAATGATCACACCTGTAGGCTGCACCAAATCGGTGTAGCCGAGTTTATCGGCGACATCAGCGGCCGTGAAATTGCGCCCCGCGATCAATTTGAGGCCCATCCCTTGCAGCATATGCTCGTCGGCGAAATACAAGGCGGCCAAGGCCGTCGGCGTCTCTTGGTCGGGAAGCAGGCTGATGGCGGTGGTCGAGCCGCCGTTGTTGAGTGGAAAGGAGTTGCTGGCATACGCATCCACGACCCCTGGCATAGATCGTAATGCGGCAAGATCGCTCTGCAAGCGCGCCGAGAGGTCGGGCGGATTGCCCACCCACTGGTTGTTGATCACAAACACATTGGCCTCGTCCGCGCCGCTGGGCCGATTGCTTGCCATCACGCGCTGTTCGCAGATGAACAGCGCATTGCAGAGGATCGCGAGGGTGATCGCGATCTGCACGGCGATCAGTACGGCGCCGACTTTATTGCGGCGCATGGCGGACAGAATGGGACGAATTTCCATGATGGTTCCTCTATTGAGCTTTGAGCTGCCACGCCGGTTGAACCTGCGCGGCGCGCCAGGTGGGATAGAGCCCCGCAAGCGTGGTTGCCACCACCGCCAGCGTCACCCCAATTGCGATATCCGTTGGGCTGAAATGCGTCACGCGGCTCACCTCCTCCGACAACAGCGCACGCAGACCCAAAAGACCTAGCGACGTGAGCACCAGGCCGAGCAGTCCTCCCGCAAGTCCGATAACGCCGGCTTCGATCAAACATTGTGCGAATATGGCGCGCCGACTGGCTCCAAGAGCGCGTCGCACTCCGATATCGCCGGCCCGCCCCATGATCTTCGCGAGCATCAATCCCATGGCGTTGAGCAGGCAAACCAGCAGGAAACTGAACGACACCAGCACCAAGATCCGCACCTCATCGGTAACCGCGTGCTCGTGCACCAGCCACTCGCGCACATCGCGGATCCGGGTGTTGGGCGGCCAGGTAAAGCGGCCAATGCGCCGCTGCTCCGCCGCATAGTTGTTCACCAACGCGCGGTAGCGATCGACGTCGGCTGCCGTGGGAAGCTCGGCCCAAAACTGCAGCCAGATGCAGTCGGAACGCAGGCGGCCTTCCCATCCCGGCGCAGGCGCGCTGCCGGCACAATTATTGTTGCCCCAGCTGGTCATTTGACCGTCGATTGCACGCGTGAAGGGCAGAAACACCTCCTCACTCTTGCCGTACGCATTGTTGTTGAGGTCGTAGAATTTCGGTATCGGCTCCCAACGGCCCATGACGCCGACCACGCGATACTCGTGATTGTCGAGATTGACCGTTTTCCCGATCGAATTGGCGCCGCCGAATAATTTGTCGTTGAGTTCGCGCGACAGCACCACGACATCGGCATGCGCTGCATCGTCGGCCGCCGTCCACGGCGCGCCCATCAGAAACGGCGTGTCGAACATGGCAAAGAAATCTGCATAGGCCGCACGAATCTGCACCTGGAAAGGCAACAGGTCAGGATTCGACGGGGTCAGGGCCGCCCCTGTCACATACATCGCGGACTGGCGGCGAGCCGCGTGCGCGCTCATCAGACCCATCGCATCGATGTAGCTCAACTGCGGCTGCAGATTGTCCTTGTCGTTAAAGATCTTCGCTTTCGATTTGGGTCCCCAATTGTCAATCTGTACCGTGAACAGTTGCCGGGATTTTTGCGGGATGGGATCGTGATCCATTGCGCGAAACATCGTCAGCGTGGTCATGGATGCGCCGATGCCGACGCCGATGGCGGCAATCATCAGGACGGTGAGCACGATGTTGCGTTTGAGACTGCGCAACGCCAGGCCGAAATAGTAGTAGAACACGGTGATCTCCTTAAGGATGCGCGTTCGCAGCCGCGACCAGGCGTGGCGGCGCTGCCAGGTCGACCACCTGACCATCGACGATATGCACCTCGCGCTGCGCGCGGACCGCGAGCTCTGGATCGTGCGTCACCATCACGATGGTGGCGCCGTCGCGATGCAGCTCCTCGAGCAGATCCAGGACGCCGCGGGCCATCTGCGTATCCAGATTGCCGGTGGGTTCATCCGCCAGCAGCAGCCGCGGCGACCCCGCGAGCGCCCGGGCGATCGCGACCCGCTGCTGCTGCCCGCCCGAGAGTTCGGCGGGGTAGTGGCGGGCGCGCGCGGACAATCCCACGCGGCCCAATGACTCCTGAATGCGGCGGCGTCTTTCGGCGGCGTTGAATCCTCGATAGCGCAGCGGCACGTCGACGTTGTCTTGCACGTTCAGGTCGGGAATCAAATTAAAGGCCTGGAAGATGAAGCCGATTTTTTCATTGCGCAGGCGCGAGCGCTGATTGTCGTTCAAGCCGCGCACATTGGCGCCATCCAGCTGGTACTCGCCGCCGCTGAATTCCTCGAGCAGTCCCGCAATCGACAGAAAGGTGGTCTTTCCCGAGCCCGAGGGTCCGGTAACCGCGACGAACTCGCCTTCGCGCACATG
>DATMKO010000022.1:0-7403 GCA_035571175.1 Steroidobacteraceae bacterium
CCAAATATTCCGTGGGCGGCACCCTCACTGGTTTGGTCGGCAGCGGTCTGGTGCTTCAGGACAATTCCGGAAATGATCTGCCCGTGGACTCCAACGGTGGCTTCGCCTTCAGCGGCGGCCTCGACAATGGCGCCGCCTACTCGGTCACAGTAAGCACGCAACCTTCGAATCCGACGCAGAGTTGCAGCGTGCGCAACGGCTCCGGCACCATCGATCGGGCGAATGTCACGAACGTCATCGTCTCCTGCACGCAAACGGGTCGCTTTGCGTTCGTCGCCAATCAGCTGTCGAACAATATTTCGGCGTTCGCCATCGATGCGGCAACCGGCGCCTTGGTGCCCCTCAGCGGCTCGCCGTTTGCGGCCACCGGCACGACGCCGACGGCGCTCGCCGTTGATCCAAATGGAGAGTTCCTCTACGTGGCGAACAACGGCTCCGGCAGCGTCTCGGTATTTTCCATCGACTTCACCAGCGGCGCGCTGACCGCGGTGGGTTTGCCCACCGCGGCAGGCAGCGGACCCGGCGCCGTCTGCATCGACCCGACCGATCACTATCTTTTCGTCGCAAACCTCGTTTCCAACGACGTGTCTGTTTATTCAATCGATAACGGGACCTTGACGCCAATTACCGGCTCTCCTTTCAGTGTCGGTGCGGAACCGGCCGCTTTGAAAATCGATCCAAATGGCAATTTCCTGTACGTCGCGAATTTCAGCGGTGCCAATGTCGCGGTGTTCGCCATCGACTTGGGCAACGGCTCGCTGAGCAACATTTCTGGATCGCCGTTCGGCGCCGGGGGCGGCCCGCTCTCGGTAGCCATCGATCCGACGGACTCGTTCGCCTATGTGGCCAACGAAGCGGCCGGCAGCATCTCGGAGTATTCCCTCAATGCAGCGACCGGCGCGCTGACGGCCCTGTCCGGGTCAGCGCTCGCCGTCGGATCGAACCCCGAGTCGCTCGCGGTCGACCCTGCCGGCAGGTATGTATATGCGGCAAATGTCGCGGCCAATGAGATCGCGAGTTATTCGATTACGCCGGCCAGCGGCACCCTGAGCCTGCTGTCCTCCGCGGGCGCGGGAAGTTTGCCGATCAACCTCGTGGTCGATCCGTCCGGTCAATTCGTCTATGCCGCGAACTACAACTCCGGCGATATTTCCGCCTATACGGTCGATGCCGCGACCGGCGCCCTCACAGCGGTGGCCGGCTCGCCATTTGGCGCGGGCGGCAATCCGCACGCCATCGCGATCGACTAGTCGTAATACGCGGCCGATGCGCGTATCTTGCCCCGCATAAGAAGAACGAGATTCAGGGGGCGCTGATGCGCAATCGCGGGCTCATCCTCGCATTGGCGGGGATCTTGCTGCTGCTGGCGGCGACAATCCTGGCGTATCGACCGGTCACGACGCTCGGGCTTGACGCCGCACCCAGCGCATTTTCCGCGCTGCGCGCGCAAGCCATCCTCAAAACGCTGGTGGGCGACGGTCAGCCGCACCCCATCGGCAGCAGCGCCAACGCCAGAGTGCGCGATGTCATCGTTCAGCAACTGACGGCGCTAGGATACAAACCGGAATTACAGTCAGGATTGGTGTGCAACAAATGGGGCGTGTGCGGCACCCCCACCAACATCGTGGTCACACTGCAGGGCGCCGCCAATTCCTCAAGCCGCGGCGCAACCGCGGCCGCCGAAAACGGCGCAGTATTGCTGGCCGCGCACTACGACTCCGTGCCCGCGGGTCCCGGCGCATCCGACGATGGCGCCGGCGTCGCGATCGTGCTCGAGATTGCACGCATTCTCGCTGCGATGCCCCCGCCGCCCCACTCCATCGTTCTGCTGCTGACTGACGGCGAGGAGGCCGGCCTGCTCGGCGCGCTGCTGTTCGTGCGCGAGCATCCCTTGTCCAAACAGGTCAAAGCCGCGGTAAACCTCGACTCGCGCGGCGTCTCGGGTCCCAGTCTCATGTTCGAGACGGGAACCGCCAACGCTTGGGCGTTGCATTTATATCGCTCGGCGATCCGCACACCGATCACCAACTCTCTGTACTACGTGGTGTACAAATCGCTGCCGAACGATACCGATTTCACCGTATTCAAGAGCGCGTCGTATCAAGGATTCAACTTTGCATTCATCGGCGATGTTGCTCTCTACCACACTCCCCTCGACAGCTACGCCAACGCCAGCTTGAACAGCATTCAGCATCAGGGGGACAACGCCTTGAGCGCGCTTCAGGCGCTTGCCAATACCGCGGGCCTCAATCCGCCCGTCGCCGAATCGGTTTACTTCGATGTCTTCGCGCGCGCGATGATTGCCTGGCCGGCACGGCTCGCGCTTCCGGCGGCGCTGACCGTACTGGGGTGCTTATTGGCGGAATACATCCTGTTATTTCGCCGCCGCGCGTTCGACGGGCGGCAGGCGCTATGGGGCGCCACGGGCGCGCTCTTGAACCTCATTCTCGGCGCCATCCTCGGCGCGGGGTCCATCGTGCTGCTGCGTTTTCTCGGCAAGCTGCCGCCCACCGACGCGGCCCCTTGGATCGCGCACCCGCTGCCGATGAGCATCGGTGCGGCGTTCATGGCGTTGCTCTCGGCGGGCATTGTGAGTGCATGGTTTGCGCGCCGCGCCGGATTTTGGGGGTTCTGGATCGGTGGCACGCTGCTCGTCGCGCTGCTGTCCGTGGTATTCAACGCGTTGACCCCAGCGGCAAGTTTCGCGCCGCTGCTGGGGAGCCTGGCAGCCGTGCTCGGGGCGCTGCCCTGCGTGCTTGGCTTCTTAAGATCCCGCCCGCCAACGGCAGGGGCTACCGACTTTGCGGTTCTGCTGCCCTGCTTAGGTCTATCTGCCGTGCTTGCGCCCATGCTGCTGCTTTTGTACGCCGCGCTCGGCGCATTGGCATGGGCCATTTCGACCATTGCCCTGTGTTTGATGACAACCTTTCTGCTGCCGCTGCTGGCCAAGGCGACTCGCCGCGATCGGCGGCGCGTGATCGTGGTAAGCGCATCGATGACCTTGATCGGGATCGGTGTCACGCTGCTGCTCCCCACTTATTCCGCCGCTTGGCCGCAGCGCGTCAACATCGAATACTGGTACGACGCCGATCGAACCGAAGCGCATTGGTGGGTGCAGCCGGCCTCGCTGCATCTGCCCGCGGCGCTCGCCGCTGCGGCCCGATTCGATCTTGTCCCGCATGCACGCTTCGGCGGCAGCAGTTCGCTTGCTTTCGCTGCCGACGCACCCAAGCTCGAGCTTGCGGCGCCGGAACTGACGCAACTCTCGGCGACTCCGAGCGCTTCCTCCGCCGCCTCTTCCAGAACACATTTTGAACTTCATCTGCGATCGCAGCGCGATGCGCCGGAAGCCGTGGTGGTTTTTCCGGCAAGCGCGGATGTTCAGGAAATTGTCGTAGCCACCGAATCGGGGCCGCAGCATGCCAAGCTGCAGAAGTTACGCAGCGGCGCCACTCGCTTGGGGGTGGTCGGCATCTCCTCGGCGGATTTTCAATTCGGGATCGATGCCGTAGCCGGCAGAACGGCGGTGCAAGTGTTCGACGTAAGCTATGGCCTGCCCGCGGCCTCGCAAGGTGCGCGTTTGCAGCAGGCCCGGCCGCAGAATGCGACCAGCTCGCAGGAGGGAGACATCACGGTGGTGCAGCATACCGTTCTGTTGGATCCTGCGGCTGGTCGCTGAAACAACATGCGCTTAGCCTGACTTGTTGCTGGCCGCATGCAGGGCGGCTAGCCGCTGATTGTGGATTTTCTCAACCGCGCCGGCGATGGCCTCTTTGCGGCACTGGATCACCGCTGGGCTGGGCAAGCGCGAACCGGCCGGTTCGATCACACAGACTTTCTCGGCGGCCATCTCGATCCGACGATACAAGGATTGCACACCGCTCTCGGTTGTGAGACTCGCGGTCGGGAAGCGGATGACGACGCTATATACGTCGTTGTCCGGCGCGGCGACAGCTGCGCCCGCGGCTGCGACGGCAAACCCGCCGATCAGCAGCAATTTGCTGGCTAGACTGGTCATGAAACTCTCCTTCGGGATGTTGATCGACGACACGCATATGAGACGCCGCAGGGCCCCCGCGAGTCAGCCGGCGGGCATCGAGTTCGTCCCGAATTGCAACGGTTTCGTCCCGGATGCGGCGCACCAAGCCGCAATCCGCGCCGAGTTGCGGTAGGCTTATCCGATGGGCGGATTCGGTACGGCTGACTCTTCAACGCGGCGGTTTGCCGGGGGCCTGACGCGCGGCCAGTTCCTGGCCATCGTTTGCCTGTTTTGGGTGTACGTCACCGTATCGAATCTGCTGTACGGCTACAGCATGCGCAACGGCATTGCCCATCTGACCACGGTGGAGGTGTTTGCCGCATGGGACCAGCGCCTGCTGCAGCACGTGCTGTTGCTGCCGATGGTGATGGTATCTTTTTGGGCGTCGCTGAAGGTCCAATGGCGCCCGCTTCTTGTAG
This sequence comes from Steroidobacteraceae bacterium, assembly GCA_035571175.1. GTDB lineage: Bacteria > Pseudomonadota > Gammaproteobacteria > Steroidobacterales > Steroidobacteraceae > Bog-1198. The sequence continues at coordinate 4,459 of DATMKO010000022.1, forward strand.
CCCTGCCCTTGCAGGTGATCTTGGGCGCGGTGTTTGCAGCCGCGGCCTATCCGGTGATGATTCTTTCGCAAGTCATCGTTGGCGGAAAAGATATGCATGAGGGCGCGATGTCGCATGTCGTGGGCGCGTGGAGCGATCCATACTGGGTGACGCTGTGGCTCGCCAGTTTCGTGAGTTTTCTGCCTGCCTACGGCTTCGGGCTGGCGCTGGTGACCGGCCTGGCGCTCTACACCCGCTTTCGTGATTCCGAATTGCGCTTGGCGGCGCTGGAGCGCGAATGGAGCGCCGCACGACTGGCGGCGCTGCGCATGCAGCTGTCGCCGCATACTCTGTTCAATCTGTTGCACACCATCCGCGGTCAAATCGAGTGGGATCCGAAAGCCGCTCAGTCGATGGTGGTGCAGTTGGCAGATCTCTTGCGGCGTTTGCTCAATGCCGGCGAACGCGATTTCTCGCGGCTGGCCGATGAGATGCAGTTTGCGCGACTGTACCTGGAGCTGCAGCAGCAGCGGTTCGCCGACCGCCTCAAAGTCGAGCTGCCGAACCCGGCGGAAATCCCTGCCGTATGGGTCCCGAGCCTGATTCTGCAGCCGCTGGTCGAGAACGCCGTGATCCACGGCATGGCGGGTCATCAGGGTGCGGTGACGGTACGCATAGCGATCGGCATCGTGAATGAGGCGCTCATCATCCGCATAACGAACTCGATGACCGCGAATCGCGCCACCGGCGCAGAAGGCATCGGCCTCAAGAACGTGCGCGAACGCATGGCCGTGCAATTCGAAGGCCGGGCCAGCTTGTCAGCCGCCGGCGTCGATCGCGAATGGATCAGCGAGATCAGCATGCCGGCCGTTCGCGAGTCGCCCGCCGTTGTTCGCGAGCCGCAGGCTGCCGGCAAATTACAAACCACGACCCTGCTCGGCACATGATGGATGTCATCATCGTGGACGACGAGGCTGCGGGCCGGCGCACCTTGCGCGAGTACTGCGAGGCGGAACATGATCTGCGCGTGGTCGGCGAATTCGGCGACGGCACCGCCGCGCTTGCCGCCATTCGATCGCAGCCGCCGCATTTGCTGTTCCTCGACATCCACATGGACCCGCTGAACGGCATCGATCTGGCGCGCGCGTTGCAGCCGCAGGAGCTGCCGTCGCTGGTATTCGTCACAGCCTACGACACCTATGCGCTGGAGGCTTTCGAAGTCAGCGCCGTGGACTATTTACTGAAGCCCTTCGATCAAGAGCGCTTTCGCAAGACGCTGGCGCGCGTGCGGCCGCGCCATGTGAACTCGAGCGTCGACGAACGGCAAACCCTGCTCGCCGGATTGCTTGCGCAACTGGAGCGCGGCGCCCGAACGCAGGGTGAGGAGCGCCCGCGCCTGCTGGCGGAATTCGCCGGCCACTGGCATGTGCTCGATGCGTCCCAGGTGGAAATGATCGAGGCGGACCGCAACTACGTTGTCATACGCGTCGGCAGGGACAACTACCACGCGCGCAGCACGCTGCTGCAGGCGGAGGCGGCTCTGCGTTCACAACCCATGCTGCGAATCAGCCGCTCCTGTCTGGTCAATTTGAACTATGTGAAAGAGGTGAATCGCACTCTGCGCGGCGACTTTATCCTGGTGTTGGCCGGCGGTGCCACCGTGACCAGCAGCGAAGGGTTTCGCGCCAAGGTCAAGGAATACTTGAGCACTCTGCGGATATCTTCCTAAAGGCCCCTGCGCCCTGGCGCCCAGCGGCGCGCTGCGCACCGCGCGCTGCTCAGAGAAATTCGTCCGGCGCGAACGGCGTCAGGAGCTTCAGCCACAGCCGCTGCGGAAAGGTGGTTTCCGGGTCTTTGTGCCAGGTTTTCATGGCCCCCGGCTCGCCGCTCGACCATTCGATGCGATCGCCGCGACCCACCAATTGCAGCTTGTAGCTGCCATCGGTGCTGATGTCGTCCAGCAGATTCGTCACCTGACGGGCGATCTCGGTGCTGCGGATCACGAGTCCGAGTTCGCTGTTGATTCGATAGGACCGTTCGTCCATGTTCAGCGATCCGATGAATACGATCTTCTGGTCGATCACCAGCGCCTTGGCGTGCAGGCTGGCATTGGAGCCGCGGAACGGATGAAAGCGCGGACGCTTCATCCCCAGCTTCGGGCGCAGCTCGCGCAGGTCCACGCCCATCTTCAGCAGCTCGACCCTATAGCGCGAATAGCCGATATGCACCAGCGGTGAATCGGTGGTGGCCAGCGAGTTGGTGAGTATCCGGATGTGCACGCCCCGGCCAATGAGCATGCGCAGCAGCGCAACGCCGTCCTTGCCGGGCACGAAGTACGGGGAAATTATGATGAGTTCCTGATTTGCCGAACTCATCAACGCCGTGATGTCGTTCGCGATCGTGACTTCTTCGGCCGGCGAGGATTCGCTGGCGATCTTTGCCGGCTGATCCGCAAGCACCGTGGCCGGCACCCAGTCCAGTTGCACCTGGTGCGCGTCGAGCTCCTGCTCCAGCCAGTCGGCATTGCCCGCGGGTGCGCGCTCCGCTACGGGCGGCGCGGCGGGCCCGGCATCCACGTCGTAGGCAATTGATTTGATCGGATAGGCATACTTGCTGTTCCAGAATTCATCGAAGGACGCCGACAGCTCCGGCACGATGGCGCCGGCCGCGACCACGTCAAGATCGATGAAATTGTTGTACTGGTCGCGGGTGAAATATTGATCGCCGATATTGCGGCCGCCGGTGATGGCGAGCGCGTTGTCCGCGACGAACAGCTTGTTGTGCATGCGGTGATTGATGCGCCGCATGTCGGGTGCGGCGGCGAGAATGCGTGCCCAGGTCGAAAATCGTCCGTTCGGAAAGGGATTGAACACGCGCACCTCGATGTTGGCGTGTTGGCCGAGATGCAAGAAGCGGCGGTCCTCGCCCGCGGTGTTCAAATCATCCACCAGAATGCGCACCCGCAC
>DATMKO010000023.1:0-3871 GCA_035571175.1 Steroidobacteraceae bacterium
TGCTGCGATGCGCGCCGCTCGCGACACGGTCGTGAGCGGCTCTGCTTGGATCAGGCCGCTGCAGCAAGAAATGGCCCGCGTGATCGTGGGGCAGAGACATTTGCTCGACAGTCTGATAATTGCCCTCCTCTCAAACGGCCACATTTTGTTGGAGGGGGTGCCGGGACTTGCCAAAACGCTCGCGCTGAAAACATTGGCCGGCTGCATCGCTGTGCCATTCAAGCGACTGCAATTTACCCCCGACATGTTGCCGGCCGACATTGTCGGCACGATGATCTACAACCCCCAGGATGGCGTGTTCCGCACCAAGCAGGGGCCGATCTTCAGCAATCTCATCCTCGCGGACGAGATCAATCGAGCACCGGCCAAGGTGCAAAGCGCACTGCTGGAAGCGATGCAGGAGCGCCAGGTAACGATCGGCGATGAAACCTATCCGCTGCCAAATCCCTTCCTGGTCATGGCCACGCAGAACCCGCTTGAGCAGGAGGGCACGTACCCGCTTCCGGAGGCGCAAATCGATCGCTTCATGTTGAAGGTTATCGTCGATTATCCGGATCGCGCCGCCGAGCGCGCGATTCTGGACGCAATGGCGACCACCGAAGCCACCGTGGTTCCGCGTGCGGTGGTCAGCGGCACGCAGATCCTGGATGCGCGGCATGTCGTGAGCACGCTCTACGTGGACGATAAGATTCGGGACTACATCGTCGATCTGGTGCTCGCGACCCGGCCGCCAATCGCGCCGGCGTTTGATTTGAACGGCTACATCCAGAACGGCGCATCGCCGCGCGCAACCATCGCCTTGACCCTGGGCGCCCGCGCCGTGGCGTTCATGAACGGCCGCCACTTCGTCATTCCGCAAGACGTCAAGAGCGTTGCCCTCGACGTGCTGCGGCATCGTGTGTCGGTGACTTATGAGGCTGAGGCGGAAAACATTTCCCCCGAGAATGTGATTGAAAAAATCCTCAACACGCTGCCCGTGCCGTGACCCATGGCAAAGGATGCCCGCAAGTCGAATAAGGCCATCATGAGCGGCATGCGGCAGCTGGAGATCCGCACCCGCCGTCTGGTCAACGACAGTCTCGCCGGTGCTTATCATTCGGTATTCAAAGGCCGCGGGATGGACTTCGATGAGGTTCGCGAATATAGCCCCGGCGACGAGGTGCGCACCATCGATTGGAATGTCACCGCGCGGGCGGGCCGAACCTTCATAAAGAAATTCACGGAAGAGCGCGAACTCACAATTTTCTTGCTGGTGGATATCAGCGCCTCGGGAAATTTCGGATCCGGCGCGTTGAGCAAACGCGACCTTGCCGCCGAACTGGCCAGTGTTTTAGCCTTTTCCGCGATACGCAATAGCGACAAGGTCGGCCTGCTCCTTTACACCGACCGCGTGGAACGATATCTGCCGCCCAAGAAGGGCCGTCGTCATGTGCTGCGTGTGGTGCGCGATATCCTGTACCACGAGCCCGAGGGGACGGGGACCGACACCGTCAGAGCGCTCGACGTCGTCAATCACGTTCTGCACCGGCGCGCGATCGTGTTCCTGATTTCGGATTTCGAATCGCCCAAGGATGAGGCAACCGCGCGCGCGGAATTGCGCCGCGCCATGCGACAGACGAATCGCCGCCACGATCTCATTGCCGTGCACGTCGAGGACCCTCGCGAGCGAGAGCTGCCCAATGTGGGCATTGTTGCGCTCGAGGATGCGGAAACCGGCGAGATTGTCGAGCTCGATACCGCAAGCCCCAGGGTTCGCGATCGATTCAAACAGCAATCTCTCGAACGCGCGCGCCGCTTGGTAAGCGACTTTCGGTCCGAGGGCGTGGATACCTTGCAGCTGCAGACCGACTCGGCATACATGCCCGCCCTGCAACGCTTCTTCAAAACCCGGGAGCGCCGCCGCGCATGAGCGCACGGCTCTCGAGCATCCGCGGCGCAGTGCGGGCCGGCGTGGCGGCGGCATTCTGTGCAGCCGCCTTATGCAGCGCAGGGCTGTCTGCGCAAGCGCCGGCCGCATCGGCCCAGGGCAGGGCAGAATCGAGCGACTCGCCGCAGGATATTCGCGACATCCGCGGACCCAAATATGTATGGCCGGACTGGCTGTTGCCCGCCATTTTAGCGGGCGCAGTCCTGCTCGCCCATAGCGTCTATGGCGTGTGGCGCCGCCGGCAGCACCGGCAACGCCCGCTCCCACCCACGCCGCTCGAGGTTGCCCTGCAGCACCTCGAGGATATCCGCGCGCTGATGTCGCCCGCAAACGCCGCAGAGTTCTCCGTGAAGATCTCCGCCATCGTCCGCAGCTACATCGAACAAAGATTCAATGTCATCGTCACGCGCCGAACCACCGAGGAGTTCTTGAGCGAGCTGCTCGAGTTCTCTCACGCATCGCTCGCAAGCCATCGCGCGCTGCTTGGCAAGTTTCTTCATCTGTGCGATCTCGTCAAATTCGGGGGCTTGTCGCTTAACGTGCAGAACATGGAATCGCTCCGCCAAAGCGCGCGCACGTTCGTACTGGCAACTGCCCAGCCGGCGGAGGTCGGCGAGATCGGGGAGGCGCGTGATTCGCTTCCTTCAACCTGAGTGGTTTTGGCTGCTGGCGCTGCTGCCGCTGGTGATGCTGTGGCGTGGCCGGCGCGGTCCCATCGCCGCCATCGAATATTCCGACGTCGGCCTCGCGCGCGACCTGGCGCGTGGCAGCCGCAGCCGCCTCGGGCGCTGGGTATGGCTTCTCCCGATCTTGGCCGGCGTGTTGATGATCGTCGGGCTCGCCCGTCCGCAGCGCGATCACAGCCGCACGGAGGTGATCGCCAATGGCATCGATATCGTCCTGGGACTCGACGTCTCCGGTTCGATGCAGGCGTTGGATTTCGCGATCAACAACCAGCGCTTCAATCGCATCGAGGTGGTCAAGTCCGTGGTCTCCAAGTTCATCGAGGAGCGCCCCAATGATCGCATCGGTCTCATAGCATTCGCGGGCGCCCCATACTTGGTCAGTCCGATCACGCTCGATCATGATTGGCTGCAGCAAAATCTCGAGCGCGTCAATGTAGCCGCCGCCGCCGACGATGGCACCGCGATCGGTTCGGCAATCGCGGCCGGCGTCAATCGCCTGCGCACGACCGCGGCGAAATCGAAGGTGGTCATTCTGCTCACCGACGGCGTGAACAACACCGGAAAAATCTCGCCCCTCGCCGCCGCCGAGGCGGCCAGAGCCATGGGAGTCAAGATATATACGATCGGTGTCGGCGTGCGCGGCAAAGCACCGATTCCGGTCAAGGATCAAGCAGGACGCCTGCACCTTGTCATGGCGCAAGTGGATGTAGACGAAAAGACCCTGCAGGCCGTGGCCGAAGAGACCGGCGGCAGGTTCTACCGCGCGACCGATACGGATTCGCTGCGGAAGATCTACGAACAAATCAATCAATTCGAGAAATCAGCGCAAACGGTACAGAAATTCGAACACGTCGAAGAATTGTATCCTTGGGCGTTGATGCCATCACTGGCAATTCTCGGATTGGGTCTGGTTTTGCAGCACACTCGATTGCGGAGATTGCCGTGAGATTCGCCGGCCCTTGGTGGCTTGCGGCGGCGCTCACAGCCTGCTTTCTGGTGGTCTTGATGTGGCGCGTCGCGGATGCCCGCCAACAGGCCGCGCTGGCGAAGTTCGTCGCGGCGCACTTGCGGTCGCAATTGACCCGGTCGATTTCCGCCGCCAAGCGGCGCGTCCAGCGCACACTGTACTTGACGGCGATTATCGGTTTGTTTGCGGCGCTCGCCGGCCCGTTGGTCGGGTATCGCTGGGTAGAACTCAACCACCGCGGCAATGAAATTCTGTTCGCGATCGACACGTCGCGCAGCATGTTGACGCCCG
>DATMKO010000024.1:0-10286 GCA_035571175.1 Steroidobacteraceae bacterium
GAGATCTTGAGCGAAGGTGGCAATGCATTCGATGCCGCCGTGGCGGTGGCCGCGGCGCTCGCAGTGGTTGAACCCAGCAGCTCTGGTCTGGGCGGAGGCGGATTTTTTCTGCTGCATCGGCAGGCCGATGGATTCGAAACCATGGTCGATGCGCGCGAGAAAGCGCCGGGTGCCGCTACGCGCGACATGTATTTGGACAAGGCGGGCAATGAAATACCGAACGCCTCGACCAACGGTCCGATTTCTTCGGCAATTCCGGGCGAGCCTGCGGCATTCGAGTATCTGGCGCGCAAATACGGCAAACTATCCCTCAAACAGAGCTTGCAGCCGGCGATCCGCCTGGCGCGCGACGGGTTTCCCTTGTATGCGCGGCTGCAATTCGGCATCAAGGCGAAACGCGATACTTTGGCGCGCTCACCGGACGCCGCGAAGGCGTTTTTGACGGCCGCCGGCGACGTGCCTGAGATCGGCGCCGTCATCAAGCAGCCGGAACTGGCCAACACCCTCGAGGCAATTGCAGCCCAAGGCGCCAAGGGATTTTATGAAGGACGAGTAGCCGAGGATCTGGTCGCCGGGGTGCGCGCGGGCGGCGGCATCTGGACGCTCGAGGATCTCAAAAATTACCGCGTCGCCGAACGCAAACCACTGGTCGGTGAATATCACGGCGCGCGCATCGTGACGGCGCCCCCGCCATCATCGGGCGGCATCGCGGTGCTGGATTCGCTCAACATCCTGGCCGGTTTCGATTTGCATGACGGGGATTCCGCCACGCACAAGCATCTCATCATCGAGGCCATGCGCCGCGCCTATCGCGACCGCGCGATTTTCCTGGGTGATCCGGATTTCATCAAGATGCCGCTGCAGCAATTGATGAGTGTCGACTACGCAGCCGGCCAGCGCAGCAGCATTCGCGCCGACAAGGCCATGCCCTCCGACTTGTTGCCGGGCATCGAGTCGGAGCCAAAGGGCATGAACACGACGCATTTTTCCGTGCTCGACGCCGCCGGAAATCGTGCGGCCGTCACGATCACGGTCAATCTGTTCTTCGGCAACGGCTATATGCCGGCGGGGACCGGCGTGCTGCTCAACAACGAAATGGATGATTTCTCCACCAAACCCGGCAGACCCAATGTCTTCGGGCTGATCGGGAACACGGCCAATGCGATTGCGCCAAACAAGCGAAGTTTGTCCAGCATGTCCCCCACGTTCGTCGAGACGCCCAAGGGCACGATGATCATCGGCTCGCCCGGCGGAAGCACCATCATCAGCCAGGTGCTTTTGGGAATCTTGAACTATGTGGACGGCATGAACGCCGCGGACATCGTCAAGTACCCGCACTACCATCACCAATACCTGCCTGACGACGTGGGTTATGAACAAGGTGCACTGACCGACGAGGAAATTGCGAAGCTGCAGGCGATGGGCCACAAGCTGCGGCTGTCCAACCGTCAGTGGGGCAACATGCAAGTCATCACCTGGGACTTCGCCAGCGGAAAAGTCGAAGCAGCTTCGGATCCGCGCGGCGAGGGCGAAGGATTGGTCTACTGAAGGCCCCGCGGTTCAGCGCTGGCAGGTGGCGCACCAATACGTCGATCGCTGGCCCTGAGTGAATTGCTTGATGGCCGATTTGCAAATCCGGCAGCGCGCGCCCGCGCGTTCGTAGACAAATAGCTTCTGGCGAAAGTATCCCGGCGCGCCGTCGACATTCCGGTAGTCGCGCAAGGTGGTGCCGCCGATCTTGATTGCCGCGGACAACACGGCCTTGATCGCAAGCGTGAGCTTCGCGGCCTGCGCTCGCGTGATGCGGCCGGCGGCGCGGCGCGGCGCAATCCTCGCGCGGAACAGCGCTTCGCTGGCGTAGATATTGCCGACGCCCACCACCACTTGCGAATTCATGATGAACTGCTTGATGGCGACCTTGCGATTGCGGCTGACTTTATACAGATACTCGGCGTCGAACCCAGGACTCAATGGCTCCGGCGCCAAACGCGCAAGCCGCGGATGCCGCGCCGGATCGTCTTCGGTCCAATGCAGGCTGCCGAAGCGGCGGGGATCGTGAAATCGCAGCAGCCGGCCGCTGTCGAGGAGCAGGTCCCAGTGATCGTGCAGCTGGGGCGGCGCACCTGCCGCAAGCAGCGCCAAGCTCCCCGACATGCCGAGATGCAGAATCAGCGTGCCGGTGTCGAAACCAATGAGAATGTATTTGGCGCGCCGCTCGACCTTGCGCACGATTTGATCGCGAACACGGGCCTCGAAGTTGCTTGCGATCGGCCAGCGCAGACGCCGCTCGCGTACGACGGCGCTCACGACACGGCGATTGAGCAATGCCGGGGCGATGCCGCGCCGGGTGGTTTCTACCTCAGGAAGCTCGGGCACGGTCTAATGCTCTCGCCCGAATACCGCAGCCCGCGAGGTCGGCCGGACTCCGGGCGCTCGAACAGGTTACTTGATCTTGGATTCTTTATAGGCGACGTGCTTGCGGACAACCGGATCGAATTTCTTCGTCTCAAGCTTGTCGGGGTGCAGGCGCTTGTTCTTGGTGGTGGTGTAGTAGTGGCCGGTGCCGGCCGAGGAAACCAATTTGATTTTGTCGCGCATGTGTTGCTCCTTAGACCTTGACGCCCTTGGCGCGCAAATCGGCCACCACGACATCCACGCCGCGCTTCTCGATGGTGCGCAGTCCGCGGGTGCTGACGCGCAGGCTCAAGAAGCGCTGTTCCGTCTCCGACCAAAATCGGTGGGTATGCAAATTCGGCAGGAAGCGGCGCCGCTTGCGATTATTCGCATGGGAAACCGTATTACCCGTTTTGGGACCTTTACCCGTGACTTGGCAGACTCGCGACATGACGTAAACCTTTGATCTTGGAACCCAAAAGGAGCCGAGCTTTATACCAGGGAGGCCCGGATGCGGCAAGCGGCATCCCGCTCTATTGGCGCTCCCAGTGGCGGAGCAAGTAGTGCCAGCGCGCATCCATCTGTTGCCATTCATCCGGAACCAAAGGAGCCCCCCCTTGCTCCACCCAGGATCCGGACACCCAGCGGTAGGCCCGACCACTCCATTGCCAATGGCCCGGGGCCCAGAGGTAACCATAACGCGGCGCCGGCACATGCTCGGCGCGCGGCGGCGGCGGGGGTGGCAGCGGCGAATCACTGACGATCTCAGTTGCGGAGTGTCCCGATTCGGGTATCAACAGTGCGGCCACGAACAGGCAAATGGTCGTTAACAAGACCTGGAGCCAAATCAAAATATTGGACTGGCGAGGTGACATAACGCGCTCCCGTAACAATAATGAACGAATCATACGATATTCGTTCAATTTGTCAATATTGGTACGCGTTAGGGTTAAGCCTTAATAGGTGGCGGCCGCGCGCCGGCTTTAGTTTTCGCAAGAGCCCGAACACCCGCCAGATGTGTCGCGGCGAAAGTGCTCAATTCAGCTTGCATGTCGGCCAGAGTCTCGCTGCGCTCTGCCAATTCTGCGCTCCCGAAATACAGCGCGCGAGCAAGCCGCTGCGCCTGCGGCGCAAGCACCGGATCCTCGGCGATCGAGTCTTGCAGCATCTTGAGGATGGCTGCGTCCATGGCGGCGAAAATATCCCCTGCCATTTTGTGCGTATAGGAAAACAGCTCCGCCGCATGCGCAGAACCGCGCACCAGCGTAAATATTGTTCGATGCTTGGCAATGACGGCGTCGGCCAGACGCGAGTCCAGTGGCGCATCGGGCTTCGAAAGTGCCTGCTCCACGGCTCGCTGCTCAATGCGGGCCATGCGCCCGCAAACGGCGAGGAAGAGCTCATCCTTGTTTTTGAAATAGCTATAGAGTGTGCCTTTGGCTACGTCGGCCTCGCGTGCGACCAGCTCCATGGTGACGGCGCGAAATCCCACCTTTTTGAACAGTTCCTCCGCGGCGCGAATGGCCCGCTTGTAACGGGCGGTTTCATCGGTTGACGCGTCTTGAGGGGCGCTGGACATGTGCGAATCATACGACAGCTGGACGCCATGGCCTAAATGCCACCGCAATCACTGTCCGCCTAAGCAGTTTTCTCAACCACCGTCCACGCCGAGGCGCTGTCATACACAAATCGCTCTTCCGCGATGCGGTCGCCATCCCAGCGCTGCAGCGCGAGTTCGTTCAAGCGGCGGGTGACTCCATCCTTGCCGGTGGCGTCGAAAGTCCAGTTGATCACCACATGGTTTCCGTCCACCACGAACAAAGGCTGCGGATGCGTGTACATCTTCATCCTCTCCAACACCTTTGCCTCGTGCGCCATCAAAAGCGCGCGGCCCTGCCGTGGCGGTTGCAGATTCTCCTGCATGGAAGCTGCTTCGTGATAGTAATCGCCGATGGCGCGCACATGATCGCCGCCGACCACAGCGGCAATGAAGGCCTCGACACGTTCACGGCTTGGCACGCGCCACTCCTCGCTCCAGGACTCGCGCCAGCGCAATGTGCGAGAAGCTCGAGTGACCTGAATTCATCGAATTGATTCTGGCATACCTGCGCGCTATCTCCTCTCCGGTGAGATCTTCGCGCAATTCAAGCCCGCAATCCTTCAAGGTCTTGCCAAAAGTCTGCGGATCGAACCCCGAGAGAAACGGCTCACCCAAGGACGCCAGTCTTTCCTGCAGCGCGAGAAAGTTTTCCGACTGCGAACCCAGGAGTCGCTCGTCAATGTAGGTCAATACCAATTCGCTGCCCGGTAGCGCACAGCGGGCGATCGAGTTCAAGGTGGCGAGGTTCGCCGCGGGAGTCAGGTACATGGATACGCCGAGCCAGGAGAAAAAAGCCGCGAGGTCGTTGCGAAACGCGGAACGCGACAGCGCCGTGGCCACGCTCTCCTTCGCCAAGTCGGAGGCAACGAAGTGCACCGAACCCGGCAGCGATATGCCGAGTTCAGTGATGCGCTGCATCTTCAACCCTTGCGTGGCCGGATGATCGATTTCAAAAATCTCCAGATCGGCGGCGAACGCCGGACGCCTCAAGATGAAGCTATCGAAGCCGGCGCCCACCAGCACATATTGGCGGACGCCGGCGCCCACCGCGGCCTGCAATGCATCTTCGGTGTAGCGCGTCCGGGTGATGACGTTCGCATAAGCGGGACTGCGGCGCAGCGATGCATCGACGATGCCATCGGGCGCGGCCATGGCCCTGAGGCGCGCGGTCGGATCCATTCTGCCAAGCGCGGCGTTGCGAATCATTTCACGCACCGACTCGGGCACGAGGCGGTCGCCCCAGGAATCATCGATGAGCGGGTCGGGATCGAGCCGCGTATGCGCCGCCCGCATCAACGAGGTCGCGAGCGCGGTCCGGCTGGCAGTGAATTCATCCAACGGGCACCTCGAAAAAGCGACGGAGGGTTGCGCTATTCTAACATTGCAGCGCGCACCGATAGATGCACATTCAGCAGCCCAATTTGAGACCATGATGCGATGAAACGCGCAGCATCCGCATTTCTCGTGGTACTCGGTGCCCTGACATGTTTCGCAGTTGCTGCCGGAAGCGCGGACGTTACCCACGAGTATTACGAGGTCAACGGCGCCAAGCTGTACACCGAGTCCCTGGGTCACGGCACGCCGGTGCTGTTCCTGCACGGCGGGCTAATGTTCTTCGACAATGCCTATGTGCGGCAGCGTGATTTCTTTGCTGCGCGCCACTTCGTCATCGGCGTCGATCAGCGGGGCCACGGCCACAGCCCGGACGGACCCTGGCAGCTCTCCTACCAGCTCATGGCCGACGATACCGCAGCCATCATCCGCAAGCTCAAAGTCGGTCCCGTCGATGTGGTGGGGCACAGCGACGGCGCGGACATCGCGCTGCTGCTCGCACGGGATCATCCGGAACTCGTGCGCCGCGTGGTCATCTCGGGCGCGAATCTACGCGGCCCGTCTGCCGAAGTGTTGGAAGCGCGCAAGCGCTGGACGCCCGCGCAGATCGAGGAGAAGGTTCGCGCCCTGGCCGCTTCTCTGCCTGCCTATTTCCGCACCGACTACGGCGCCGTCAGCCCGGACGGAGCCGATCATTGGCTGGCCCTGGTGACAAAGTGCTTCTGGATGTGGACGCAGCCGATTGTGCTCGACCCCGGCGATCTTAAGAAAATCGCGGCGCCGGTGCTGGTGGTGGCGGGCGATCATGACTTCACGTCGATCGAGGAGACCACCGAGATATTCCGGGGTTTGCCGCACGGGCAGCTTTTCGTGGTGCCGGGAACCGGGCACGGCACGTTTCAGATGCGGCCGGAACTGGTCAATCTCGCCGTCGGCGAGTTTCTCGAACGCGCGGATGCCGGTTTGGCGGCGCATTGAGGACCGCGATCAGATGAGTCCCCGCTCCGCCAGCGACACGCACGCGCCGTCACCGACGATGATGTGATCCAGCAAGCGGATGTCCACCAGCGCGAGGGCCTCGCGCACCCGTTGGGTAATCAGCTCGTCGGCCTGGCTGGGTTCGGCCACACCCGAGGGATGATTGTGCGCAATGATCACCGCCGCGGAATTGCGCTGCAGGGCCAGTTTGACGATTTCCCGAGGATGCACGCTGGCGCCGTCGATCGTGCCGCGAAACAATTCCTCGAATTGAATCAGACGGTGGCGCTTGTCCAGGTACAAGCAGCAAAATACTTCATGCTCGAGATCGCGCAGGCGAGCCGAGAGAAAGTCACGGGTGGCCTTCGGGCTGCTCAAGGAAGGACCGGCGCGCAAAGTCTCCGACAGCTGCCGCCGCGCTATTTCAACCGCGGCCTGCAGTTCGGCGAATCGCGCCAGTCCCAAGCCCGGCTGCGCGCAAAATTGGCGCCGATCGGCCGCGATGAACTTGCGCAGCGAGTGAAAAGTCTTGAGCAACTCGCGAGCCAGATCGAGCGCGGAATGGCCGCGCGTGCCGGTGCGCAGCAAAATCGCCAGCAGCTCGGCATCGGATAGCGCGGCCGCGCCTTTGTCGAGCAGTTTTTCGCGTGGTCGCTCATCTTCGGGCCAGTCGCGGATTGCCATGCAGCAAGCATGGGGCCCCGGCCCCCAAAGTCACTAGCGCCAAATCAAGGCTGATGGGGGCGAAATGCTCAGGAGTGGCCGGAGCTGCCGAAGCCGCCCGTGCCGCGCGCGGTGGCCGAAAAATCCTCGACCACGTCGAATTCAACCTGCACCACGGGTACCATCACCATCTGCGCAATGCGATCGCCCGGCTTGATGGTGAATGGCGCGGCGCCGCGGTTCCAAACCGACACCATCAGCGGGCCTTGATAGTCGGAGTCGATCAGGCCGACGAGATTGCCGAGCACGATACCGCTTTTGTGGCCGAGTCCCGAGCGCGGCAGCAGCATCGCGGCGAGGCCGGGATCCGCGATGTAAATCGAGATGCCGGTGGGTATCAGCTCTGCACTACCGGGGTTGAGCATCAGCGGCGCATTGATACAGGCCCGCAGATCCATGCCCGCCGACCCTGCAGTCGCATACTGCGGCAGCGGGAATTCCCGGCCGATGCGCGAATCCAGGATCCGCACTTTGACGGTGTGCATGGCGCCCGTCAGCGTCGCGCGCGGCGCCCGCGCACGCGGTCGCGCGGCAGCGCTGCGGTGGTTCTGCGTTTACGCGAGCTGCGCCGCGGGCCGCCGTCGGGCGGCGGCAAGCGTTGGGCAATGAGCGCGATGAGCTCGCGCGCCACCTCGATTTTCGGTCCGCGCGCCACTTCCAGCTTTCCGCCCGGCCAGATCACCGTCAATGCGTTGTCCTCGCAATCGAAGGCGATGCCATCGCCGACTTGGTTGGCGGCGATCATGTCGAGCTTCTTGCGCTTCAGTTTGATGCGTGCATTGTCCTCGACGTCGTTGGTTTCCGCCGCAAAGCCGACGACGAACGGACGCCTCTGCATATCGGCGACCGATTTGATGATATCGGGCGCCGGCTCGAGCTCCAGGTTCACCGAGCCGCCTTGTTTTTTGATTTTCTGCTTGGCGATCGTCACCGGCTGAAAGTCGGCGACGGCCGCCGCCGCGATGAAAACGTCGGCGTCCGCCACATGCCGATGAACCGCTGCATACATGTCGCGCGCACTTTCCACGTTGATGCGGGTTACGCCGACGGGCGTCTGCAATTGCACGGGTCCGCTCACGATGGTCACATGCGCGCCGGCCTCGCGGGCGGCAGCCGCCACGGCAAATCCCATTTTTCCGGAGCTGCGATTGGTGAGATAGCGCACCGGATCGAGACGCTCGCGAGTGGGGCCCGCGGTGATCAAAACATTGAGGCCGGTCAGCAGGCCGGCATTGACGGGGGGTTCAAGCAGGGCTTCCGCGAGTTTCAAAGGCTCCCACATGCGCCCCGCACCGATTTCCCCGCAGGCCTGGTTGCCCGACCCGGGCCCGAGAATGCGGACGCCGCGCGCAACCAGGGTCTCGATATTGGCTTGCGTGGCTTTGTTGGCCCACATGACGCGGTTCATCGCCGGAGCGAGCAATATCGGCGCCTCGGTCGCAACGCACAGCGTGGTCAGTAGATCATCGGCGCGTCCGCCCGCCATGCGCGCGATGAAGTCCGCGCTGGCCGGTGCGATCAGCACGATCTGTGCCCAGCGCGCCAGCTCGATATGACCCATGGCTGCTTCCGCCGCTGTGTCCCAGAGGTCGCTGCGGGTGGGGCGGCCCGAGACGGCCTGAAAGGTCATGGGAGAAACGAAGCGCTGCGCGGACTTGGTCATCACCACCTGGACTTCTGCACCGCGTTCCAGCAGCCGGCGCACCAGATCCGGACTCTTGTAGGCGGCAATCCCGCCGGTGACTCCCAGCACAATGCGGGTCTTCGACGTCATTGAATGTGCTTCAACTCTTTGAAGCGATCGATGTCGCTCTCGAATTGAATGCTCATCGTCGAAACCTCACTGCGTTTCTGCCGCAGATTCTGCTCTTGAGTGTGGATGTCGAGCGTCAAGCGCACCAGATCCTCGGCGATCTGATCCGTCATCGGCGGGGCCTTGGGATCGGCATTGTACGGTCGGAAGCGCATGCTGTCGGCGCGCAATTTCTTCATGCGCGCGTCCAGATTCTCCAGAAACTGACTGGTCACCTTGATCTGATCGGCCAGCAGGGTGAGGCGCTGGTCGCGCAGCCGTTCGATTTCTTGGACCGAAGAGTAGGTGCTCAACAGGTTCTTGTCGCGATTCTCGCGTTGCTGCGCATCGAGTTTCTTTTGATCTTCGATCGCCATTTGTTCCGGCGACTTCTGCGCATCGAGATGGCCTATCTCGATGCCGCGCGAGTTCATGACATGCTGTTCCTGATTGGCGTATTCCGGCGGGATGCGATCGCCGTAATGCGTCACGCCGTCGGAATCCACCCACTTATAAAGCACGTGGCCGTTGTTGGGCGGCGTGGTGGCCGCAAAGCCCGGCGCCGCGAGCAGCGCGCCGGCGCAGAGAAACCAAGCGACATTCTTCAAGAGCGTATCCTCAAGATGAAGCGGCCGACATTGTGCGGGGAGCGGGCGGCATTTTCCAGGGGCCAATCCTCATTCTGCGAGCCCATAGCGCTCGCGATACAGGCGCATGCCGTTCAGGTCGCCGGCACCCCCCGCATGGGAGATATGGTCCATCAGGTCGCTCAAGGTAACCACGGAGATGACCGGTATTCCGTGCTGGTTTTGGATCTCCTGCACCGCCGAAAAATGACTGTCCGCGGCGCGTTCCTGGCGGTCGAGCGCGAGCAGCACACCGGCGGGAGTGGCTCCAGCCTGGCGGATGATATCGACGGATTCGCGGATCGCCGTACCCGCGGTGATCACATCGTCCACGATCAGAACGCGACCTTTCAGAGCGCTGCCGACGATATTGCCGCCTTCGCCATGGTCCTTGGTTTCCTTGCGGTTGAAGGCAAAGGGCAGGTTGCATGCGTGGCGTTCAGCGAGCGCCGCGGCGGTGATGGTCACCAGCGGAATGCCCTTGTAGGCCGGCCCGAACAGCATATCGAACTTCAGGGGCGAGGCGGCGACGGCTGCTGCATACGCGCGTCCCACCGCGCCGATGGCGGCGCCGGTGTTGAACAATCCGGCATTGAAAAAATACGGACTTTCGCGGCCCGACTTGAGCTTGAAGCGGCCAAATTTGAGAACGCCGAGCTGTACGCACAAATCGATGAATTCACTTTGATACGCCAAGATCATGGGCCTGATATTATCGCGCGCGATGCGCATCGTCACGACACCCGCTTCCACCCAGCCTAAATCGGGAATTGGCCGCTCGGTGACGGCGAGCTTAAGCGTTTGACGGCTGCCAAGCCCACATTGCGCCAGGCGCTGGGCG